>JBBRHJ010000061.1:0-15571 GCA_038222885.1 Bacteroidales bacterium
ATTAAATTTATGAAGTTGAGGGACTGTTAAATAATAAAAGATTCAATAGCCTCCGTCGGGGTTGGAAACCACCGATGGGGCAGCAGAAATTTAAACAATTACCTTCGGATCATATGTTGGAAGCGGTTCAGACGTTGTATCTTCACAAAACTTCATTCGGATCAAAAGGGGCACTATTTGCTTGAAATTGGAAAACCCGATTCGATCATTTACACCAATATTGGCACATGCAAGGAAGCCGATGACAAATTACTTGCGGTTGGTGGCCAAAAGTACTTTGAACCAGATTTCATTATCGTCCAATCTCATGCACGGGGTGCTGATGAATTGATCCATCCTAGCATCAAAGAGTTGGCAACCAAAGAACAAACGCCTTATAAATCCTTTGGAATGAACCGGGCATATGATGTTACTGGATATTCCGGTGATGCTGACCCCGATACATTCAGAAATAAACTGATTGACTTTGCAGTGAAGTTAATCTCTCGATCCATATTTATCATTTTAAATGTGACTAAAACAATTTTTTCAATAATTAAAATGACCTGCCATGGGAAAAATGCCAATCGCCACCATTGATTCAGTTGGCGTAGATAGAAAATTGAAAAGATTACTGTCGCATTTTAAACTGAACATTTACATAATAAAGTGATTTCATGGCTATTGGATGCACAAAAACTATACTAAATCCGAAAATCAGCGGTCAACTCCCTTGAAATTTCGGTGACATCAAAAGAGACGAATACAGTTTATACCTTCTGGTTTATTATTTTGAAATTTTTAAAAGGTCAATATTTGCAATCTGAACCACGCCATTTCCATTATAATTACTAAGAATCTTCAGCTTTAAGTAACTTTTGTTTCCCGTTCCCGAGGGAATCTGTATCACTTTAACACCCCTCTCATTTTCCAGTGTACCGTAAACTAATGCCGAGCCCCAATCTGAAACGTCAGAACTTGCGTAAACCTCGTAATCTTTAATTCTTGTGCCTTCATTTGTATGATAATAATCAGCTTTTGTAAGTGCTCTTGCCTCATACTGGTTCAAATTTATACCATATATTCTGTTTTTACTGCCCATTTTAATCGTTAGCTCAATCGGCATGTTTGCATCATTTTGCGATGAATAATAAGTATCGTGTGTCGAGTCTATTGCGTTAGAGGCCGGAAAGCCACTACTTACATTGTTAGCAATGATGCTCCATCCGTTACGCGAAAGAACATTGGGTCTGCCGTCAGTTGTGATTTGTATGATTTCATCACCAAAGACATCAAATTTATCCCACGAACTTACAGTGATGACCAGATTATCATTATCCAAATAATAAGTAAGATTTTCATTTGTAGCAAGAGATTTTACCCCGTTAACTTTATATCCAAGCATGGGTATCAAAAGCTGATTTGGATTTTTTAACGGCTTATTCAACACATGGATAAAGTGTGAATTTCCATCCTTACTCATGGTTGTTGCAACATATGCACTATCTCCAACAGTTCCTGGTTTAAACCCGCCGTGAGAATATCCTCCTCCCCAAACATTATTGGTAGCGACAGATGCATAATCAAAGAATTTTTTCATCACATCATTGGTTGAATTAACATTTGCAACAAAGTCTCCGCTTATCGTGGGACCCTCGGCATAACATGGAACGGCATTACCACCTAAAGCAGAAGCCGCCATTTTAACACACCATTTAGGATCAGCGCTATAATTATTACCAGTATACCACCAATCAGCACTAATTACAAATGAAGCTTCAACGCCATTGCCAGACTTTACATACATGCCACTTGACTTATCATATTTTGGAGAAAGGATCTTGGCAAAAGGCTCAACACCCATTACATCCACATCATCATAAGAAGGTTGATTGCCATATTCATTTCTGAATATTAAATAGTTCTGACTTTTTATATGTACTGCAGATAATGTTACTGTATCTACCGTAGGACGGTCCCATCCATCGCACCAGAACCCTATAACATTTGGATAATTGTCCATGATTTCAAACATATTGTCTTTTATAAAGTACCTAATCCAATGGTCAATATTATTTTTAATGTCAATACATGAATTTTTATATTTTGCATATGCAACTCCATCAATAAAGTTCTTAACATTTGCATTCTTTGTTGAAGCGTCACCGTTCATATATATAACTATTTTGATTCCCTTTAATGCCGCTGCGTTGCAAAGCTCACCAAGATAGTCGCGCTTAGTTGTGGGAGTGCCTGGAATCTTTGATTTCCATGTACGAATAAGGCCGTGCTCAACATGCAGGGTAGCCCACACAATATATTTGCAATTAAGTTTTACCGCTGCATCTACCATGGGCTGAGGCGTCCAATTGGCAGCCTCTGTTGCATCTTCAAAGGCTTGGACATTTTGGTACATCAGGTTACCTGGAGTCTTACCTGTACCAAGTCCCCAATGGACGAAAAGACCACCTTTTGAATCTGCATTGTACCATTGATCCAGTCTTGCATCTCTCTTAAAAGACACGTTCTTATCTTTAGAAGCCGTAAACATCATTGATGATCCCTTGTCAGATGAGGCGATCTGTGTACCCGACTCTGTTTGTGCGAAGAGATCTGACCAAATACCACATCCAAGAACAAGAACAAGGGCAACGAGTTTGCGAATTACTGATTGATATTGAATCATGGTAGAGAATCCTATATTAAATTCTAAGGCTCTGATTTCTGTTTTTTTCATAAATTTTATCTTTTGTTGAAATTACCATTACTGCCGTTAGCGATGAATACTCATTGCCATGCCTTTTAATGCTAACCTCGAATTCGGTATCTGTTACATCTTTTATTTCAATGTCATCAATTTCCTTTTGACTGGAAAAAAAACAAAGAGCAACGTATAAATAAAATAGGATAAAATACTTCATTTTATCCTATCGGTTTTCCAATTTATTTTTAATAAACGGTATTAAAACATCAGCCATTTGTTGGTGTTCCGAAACAGTTGGATGACCATCTGTATTTTTATATTTCATTGGCACATAAAAAATATTTGAATCATTTGCTTCGGTTTTAAATTTTTCTACAGCACTGCTAATATATTCAGTCCATGGTGAACCATCTTTGCAAGCATCCATATTTCCAAGTGTGCAAACAATCATTGCACAGGGGTATTTCTGGCGAATGGTTTGGATAAAATCTCGATATGAATTTATTCTTTCTTCGGTATTCGGAATTTGGGGCATGTTGTTAATTAACCAAGAATCATTTTGAAAAAGGTTGACAACTACAATATCCGCCTGCCATTGTGAAAAATCCCACTTCTTACTCTTATTATTTGGGTCAATCCGATCGTATAACTCTGGCATTATTAACGGATACCAACTAACCATAATTCCTATTCCACTCATGGAAATACAACGATAATCGGCATTAATCGAGCGAGCTGTTTTTGCTGCATAAGTATGATAATTGTCCCATGTAGAGCGGTCGTCGTTATTTTGTCGGGTTTCATCTAAAATACCATGTCCAGAGGTAATTGAGTTTCCATAAAATTCAATTTTCAAGGAAGGTTGCAACTTTAGTGGCGCTACAATTTGTTTGTCACCATCAATTTCTATTCCCTTAAATTTCGTGTGTGGAGTAGTAGAATCAGTTCTTCGCAAAAGTTGTAGTTTATGCACTCCTGACTCAAGTCCTTTGGCAATTAAATAAGATGTTTCTCCTTTCATACAATCAATTATAACACGTTCCGAGTCATTATTATCAATTATGGCATTGTAGTAGTTTGTTCCATCGAAGTCATCCAGAATTACTTCTGCCGATGTTCCTTCAAACCAAACACTAAAACCACTGCCAGCCCAAAAAAATCGGGGTTCTGAACTGTTTGTAAAGTCCACTCTTCCATGATATATAAAATTTGGATTATTAGGAAGAACAAAGGATTTCTTTGCTACTTCTGGTTCAGGAACGTCTGCTGTCTGGCAACTACTTAAAAGGGTTTGGCAAATTGCAAACAAAAAAATAAGAGTTTTTATTTGGTAAAAGCTCAATTTGAATTTTACTTTAATCATTCGGTAAGTAATTATTATTGTTTTGCCCTAAATGCAAATAGGGGACATATATTTTGCTGATTTTTTTTATATCGATTAATTATCCAGTTTATCCTCAATAAATGGGACTAAGACATCTACCATTTCCTGATGCTCGGATACGGTTGGGTGCCCTTCGGAATTCTTATACTTCATTTTGACAAAGAAAACCTTATTGTCTTTTAAGTCAGTGTTTAATGATATTAAGGAATCTGATAATATTGCAACTTTAAAAAACTATTTCAGGAAAATTTCAATCACAGGAATTTCGACATTTGGTTTATTTACGGGTAAGCTAAGGTTTAGGTCATTAATTCCTACGTCATCTTTCATCCATGCTCCGTAGGGTTTGGCAAAATTTATTTCGGATCCGTCATGTAAAAATTGAGCATATTTCACCTTGTCTTTATAGTTGGGGAGCGTAAAATTTTGCAAGGGGTAATCCAAAAGATGGACATACAACCTTTTTGTCTGGGGGTTGTAAGTAATTAAACTTCGCTCCGGAACCAGAAACTGTGGTGGTGCTTCAGTACAACCATATATTGACCGGCTGTTTAACTTCATCCATTCACCCATGGATTTTAATGCAGCATCGGCGCGATAGTCAAATGTTCCTCTTGAGGTCGGTCCAACGTTGAGGATAAGATTTCCACCCTTACTCACTGTTTCTATGAGCAAGGTCAACAATTGCCTTGTATCCTTCCACGTATTTTCATCGCGTGAATAACCCCATGAACCACTAAAAGTTTGACAGGTTTCCCAAGGCACTCTTTCACCATTTATTTCAGGCCACTTTGATATCTTAAACTGTTCGGGTGTTGTAAAATCCCATCCATCCTCATAATCCTTGAGATCGACCCTGTCATCAAGCAGGATACCTGGCTGTAGCTGGCGTACCATCTTAATTAGTTTTTCCGAATCCCAGTCTTTTTTACCTTTGCCATATTCGCCTGGATATGAGAAATCTAACCATAGAATATCTATTTTCCCATAGTTTGTCATTAACTCGCGAACCTGATTGTGCAGGTACTCCCTATATCTATTCATGTCCTTTCCCTTGTTGAGTTCCGCATATTTTTGTGGATCACCGGGACTTTGAGGATGATTTTCATCAATGGTAAAATCGGAATGATGCCAGTCAATTAATGAATAGTATAATCCGATACTTATCCCTTCAGCTCTGAATGCATCAACAAACTCTTTCACAATATCAAGACCATAAGCTGTATTTGTTGATTTGTAGTCGGTAAATTTCGAGTCGAACAGACAAAATCCTTCGTGATGCTTCGTTGTCAGAACTGCATACTTCATGCCAGCCTCTTTTGCCTTTTTTGCCCACTCTTTTGGCTTGAGCAAATCTGGATTGAACACGTCAAAATATTTTTGATAGTCATCCGAATTTATATTTTCAAACTTTTTCACCCACTCATGACGGGCCGCTACCGAGTACAAACCAAAGTGAATAAACATTCCAAAGCGGTCGTGCGTCCACTGTGCCATTCGCTGCACTTTTTGCTCGCCAGTTTCTGCGCCCAAACGTTTTAGCTGAGCTAAAACACTCAAGCAAGTAAGAAATAGAATTAATGTAATAATAGGCTTCATCGTTATTTATTTCGATTTTAGATTTATAATATCTTCTTTAAGTAATGATCCAAATGAAGTAACGGATATGCTCCCTGCATCTTTTGTAGATTGTACTGATATAACCATCTTCCCGTTGAAGGTTTTCATGTAGTTGGAGGCAAAAGAGGTTTGGTCTGTTGGATCTCCGTTGCAAACAGTTTTCAGTTTTCCAGCTCCCTTTACATCGAAAAACTGCAAAATATTAGCTCGGGGGCATAAGTTACCCTTCTTATCTAAAACTTCTACGGTGATAAAGCTTAAGTCTTTACCATCGGCTTTGATCTCAGCCCGATCTGGCGTTAAACGAATCTTATAGGGTTCGCCTGACGTCCTGATAATTTGGGTGGCAACTGGATTGTTGCTTTTATCCATGGCAACTACCTTAATTTCACCAGGCTGGTAAATTACATTATCCCATATTAAACGGTATCTTGTAAATGTATGATTCCTGTCTTTTGTTTTTACTCCCATACTTTTCCCGTTCACAAAAAGTTCTGCTTTTGGAAAGTTCGTGTAGCACATCACAGGAACCGTATCGTTGATTCTGTCGGACCAATTCCAATGCGGGAGAAGATGCAGCATCGGTTTATCATTCCATTGACTTTGATAAAGGTAGAACCGGTCTTTTTTTAATCCGGCTAAATCGATAATCCCGAAGTAGGAACTTTTTGCAGGCGTACCTTCATTATAGGGGGTAGGTTCCCCGAGGTAGTCAAAACCTGTCCAGACAAATTCCCCGGCAACAGCTTCGCAATCATCCTGCATTGCAAATTCATGATCGGGAGTACTGAACCAACTTGGTCCCTCTGTGTCGTAACTCGAAACCTGATAATCGCTGTACCATGGTGACTTTATTTCTTTTGCAGGAAATTTGTAGGTGCCACGAGTACTAACTGTCGATTCGGTCTCACTACCTATGAGACAATAATCTGGTTTTTCTGTATGAAATTTGGCATAGGTCATATTGCCAATTCTCGGATAATTAATGCCAAAAATATCTACTTCGTCGGCAATACCATTATTTATTGCGCCAAGTGCATTGTTAAAACCGGAAATTGTAGGTCTTGAAGGGTCTTCCCGATGGCATATTTCTGTTAGAAACTTTGCAATTTCTCTCCCTTTATTATCCATGGTATTTAACTCTAATACTTCATTTCCAATGCTCCACATAATAATTGACGGATGATTTCTATCGCGATGGATCATGGACACTAAATCTTTTTCTGCCCACTGATCAAACAAAGTATGATAACCTTTCTCATTTTTTCCTATTCTCCATTCATCGAATGATTCATCCATAACTAGGAAACCCATTTTGTCACAAAGTTCCAGTAATTCTGGCGATGGTGGATTATGCGATGTGCGGATAGCATTACATCCCATTTCCTTTAGTATTTCCAACTGTCGTTCTGTGGCTCTGTAGTTTACTGCTGCACCTAATGGTCCAAGATCGTGGTGGTTACAAACCCCTTTTATTTTTAGATGATTATCGTTTAAGAAAAAACCTTTATCCTTATCAAATCTAATTGAGCGGAATCCAAATGGTGTTTCATAAACGTCTTTCAGTACCTTTTTTACATATAATTTACTTACTGCTTTATACATATTGGGTGTTTCAACGCTCCATAAAATTGGATTTGAAACATTTATGTTTTCATCAAATTCAGTATTGTCAACTACATCTTTTATACATGATGAAACTGAAACAGTTGTTCCCGACGAATTAACGATCTCGGTAACCAATTCTACTTTTTCTGGTTTACCTGTTAGATTTTCAATTCTGGTTTTAATATTTACCACACCACTCGTTTTATCAATTTTTGGTGTTGTAATAAATGTCCCCCAATGAGCAACATATATCGGCTCGGTTAATACTAAACGCACATTACGATAGATTCCGGCTCCCGAGTACCATCGGGAAGATTGCTCTTTGTTTTCCAATCGGACAGCTAATAAATTCTCTTTTCCGAATTCCACAAAACGGGTGATATCAAACCTGAAAGAGGAATAACCGTAGGGCCATTCACCAACGTATTTCCCGTTTAAGAATATCTGGGAATTGCTCATTACACCATCAAATTCAATAGCGATTATTTTCCCCCTATCTTCAGACGGAATATAAATGCCCTTTCTGTACCAACCTATTCCAAAAGTTGGTAAGGACCCGGTTCTTCCTGTTCTGAGTTGTGGTTTTTCTTCTCCATCAGCTTTAACCTGTACAACCTGCAGATCAATCTTCATATCGAATGGTTTGTTAATTGCCCAGTCGTGAGGAACGGATACCACCTCCCAATAAGTATCGTTGCACTGTGCAAAGGCACCGTTGGTAACCTCTTTTTGAATAAAATGCCAGTTTTCGTCTAATAATTCAACTTTTCGCACTTTACTTTCCGCTAAAGCATTGAACGATAATGGAAAAAATAAAATTAGTATTCCAATTATACGCATTATGTGTCGATGTTTACTTTATGAATTATTTTCAAATAATCAAAAAATAAGTTCGAATAATAAAGTTTTAAGTTTTTTGTTTCCATACTCTCACCCAATCAATATAAAATACATTTTTAGTGGGGTCAATTAGATCATTCTTTGAAGGCCAGCCTACCCATGGGCCATTTAGAATTTCAGTATCAAAAATTAAAAATTTTTTACTGGCAAATTTGACAAATGGAATAGCAGGGTTTGTATCCAATCTTTTTCTCATAATTTCCTTATCGTTGTAATAAACAATAACTTCTTTGATCCCCCATTTAAAGCCAAGTACAAAAAACTCATCGCTTGTCTTATTTTCTATTTTGTAATTTACTGAGCCAAGTTGAGGGTCACTATCCTTTGCGTTGTTGTCCCAAATAGATGTAGATATCAAGTATGGTCTTTCAAGATGCCAGCTTGAGGTTTTTATCATAACATCTCCAAAACTTTCAGTAATATCAAATTCGCTGCCACCTCCCTGAAGCCAAAAGGCAGAGCTCATGCAAAGCTTAGAGGCTTTAATTCGTGCTTCATAATAGCCAGAATCTGCTGCCATTTGTTTTGACATAATTGCAGCTGCTCCTATTGCTTTTATCCCGGTTGACATTAGATTATTTATATCGGCGTTAATTTTATCAGAATTCCAATTTGTACCATATGATGAAGATGTCCAGGCATTAATGTCTATGGTTTTATGTATACCTGTAATAAGATAATCTATTGTACTGTATAATTCCTGCAATTGCGCCTCATTTTTTATGCTCGATTTCAATTGCAGATATCCTTTACCGACGGAAATATTTGAAGGTAAAAATTCAGCACCACGTCCCTCCCAATAGGTCATGCTATCAATCCATTTTGATTGGTCGAGCGAAGTACCATTAAATTCATCAGAAAGCATTTCAACCAATGCATAACCAGGACGATCTGCAAGCGTTTTATTATATCCGTCGGAATTGTTTGGTTTTGGATCATAAGGCAACAAATTATTTTGTGCCTCTCTGCAACCTATAAAAGGCAGTGAGTATGCCAGGGTTAGCAGAAGTATTAAAAAAACGATTTTAATTTTTTTCATGAATTATATTTTAAGTACTTATAAATTAAAAATATTTGAAAATATAGACAGGGAAATATTGTGATATTCCCCTGTCTATTGTATTGCAAAGTTTAACTATTAGTGCCGTTTAATTTCGTAAAGCATAAAATCATCGATATACCCCTTAAAGTTACTGGAAATATAAAACCATAAACGGCCTTTATCGGAATCAGCTTTAACTACCATATTGGGATCAACAGGATTATTGGGTTTGAAATTAAAACTCAATTTAACCCATTGGTCTTTTGTGACTCCAGCAGCCGTGCCACCAGTCCACGATTTGATAATAGTTTCCCAATTCGAACCGTCGATGATATTAAGTCCAAATTCAGCATAAGATGCCAAGGTCTTATTGTAAACCCAAAACTCCATTTTATAGCTCTTATTGGTTCTAAAACCTGTTATACCTTTATAATCATCACCTTCTAGCATCATACCACCAACGGATGATGGCGCTTCCATGTATACGCTTTGACTACCTGAATGCACCTGGGTTGTACTTATACCCGCATTTTCCAGAATGCCCCAATTATTATTATAAAATGCTTTACTCCAGGATCCGCTCTCAAAACCAGGATTGAGGATAAGATTTGCATTGTATGGTGTAAATGCAATATCAGAAAAAGCAGAAAGAGCAGTATTCACGACCGATTGAACAGATCCATTGGCATAACTAACCATCACATCGTCGCCATTCCAAACACCTCCATCAATCTCCATGATAAACCTGGTAAAATCGCCAGACTTCAGCGTAAGAGATTTTATTGAAACAGGGATGTTATTGCGCATCACTTTGAATGCCGTGATATCAGCAACGGCCGGGGCTTTCATCCCCAGGTTAAATGCTACCTCCAGCTTATCATCGGAGGTCTGAAGAATGCGCTGGACACTGGCTGGCTTAGTTGAAGGTAAAATTGTTAAGTACTCTTTGATAAGTATTGTGTCTAGACCCCAAGGTTGTTCGCGGGAAGCAACCAACATCGCATCATATTTACCCGGCAGGTAATAATTCGCTTCAACCTTGGTAAGATCTCTTCCAAAGAACCCTTCCTCTGCAGAGCCTTTTAGAAACCAACGATAGTAAACTGGAAAACCTCCACAATCGGCAGTAAATGTGATTGGACCACTACCTGCTTCAGCTGTAATTCGTTGCTTTGATGTGTATATGATTCCGTTTGACATTGCATTGAAGTTGGCCGTAATAGTATCGAGAACAGTAATTGTGAATGTTGTATCCAAATTATAATCACTTTTGATAAAAGAGGCCAGTAGGTGTACTTGTTGCACTCCTGGTTTCATAAAGCGAATTTTTACTTTAGCAGTAATCGAATCACCCTTAACGAACTCGGCATTAGTAATATTCCACTTACGGGATACAATCCCTTGTGAGATATCCTGAAAAGTCAGAATGTCTCTAACATTTACTACATTACTGGAATTCACACTCGACACAACTGTTGCAAAAGAAAAGGATTCAGATGGCGTTTCATATACATTGCAACTGACAAATAGCATTGTAATAATGCACCAAAAATTATATAGATAACTCTTTTTCATAAGATTCGTTTTAATTTTTTATGTATGGATTGCTGTTGGTTTCCACATTTGGAATGGGAAAATAGTAATGCTTCGGCTGAAAGTTTGCTGCAGAGTTACCAAACTGCTTGATTGGACCGGTATCGGGAAACTTCCATGTTCTGGATGCAAGATCTGTCAGCCAAGGTTTTATCTTCCCCCAACGGCGCAAGTCATACCAACGGATGTTAAATCCTTCCCAGGCAAGTTCCAATGGACGTTCCACGTACATTAAATGGTTCATTATCTTATCCTTGGTATTGTAGTCTGATGCATTAAGTGGGGTAACACCCGACCTTGAACGCACATAATTGATGTATGTTACTGCAGTAGCAGCTTTTGAATCTCCATCACGTTGAACAAGCGCCTCTGCATACATCAGATAAACATCTGCAAGGCGAAGAACTCTTTCATTAATTCCAGATCGATAGTTTGTGCCATCTTCGCGGATACGGCCTTTCCAATTTTGAAATTTTTTAATTGAGGCATTCACTGTTCTTTCCAAATATTGTTCATTGGTTGTCCCATCTGCGTTAACGTAAAAAGGATATCCTGCATCCTTGAAATATATTGAAGCTTCACATCGTTTTGAATATTTACGACCGATATTTGACGCAACTGTCTGATCAACAGGATCGTTCATGTATAATTCCCTTATGTATGCCGACGGGGTAAGTATTCCCCATCCACCAACAATCATTGGCCTATTAGTTGTTTCTGAACCTGTAGGGCTATCAATAACAAAAGCATTTGTACCTGGTTTTACTATATCTGAGAAATTCACTTCGAAAATTGATTCTTTGTTCCATTCATGTTCAATGTCAAAATTCCAACCAATATCATCAGCCAATTCGTAAAGATCTTTTCGCGCTATAATTTTTTCGAACTGTTTGGCAGCCAAATCCCACTTTTGCTCGTACAGGTAGAATTGACCTAGAATTCCCTGTGCAGCGCCCCAAGTTGCACGACCAAGGTTTATATCGTCCCACCTATCCGGAAGGGCTTTTGCATCGGCAGCAAAGCTTAAATCTGACAATACCTGATCATATACCTCCGCACGAGTCGCTAAGGGTTTGTTGTAGTCAGAAAGCTTTTGGGGAACTATGGTTGGTAGTGGAATACTTCCCTGATTATAGGACTCCATTAACCAATAAAGATAGAGGCCACGTAAAAAGTACGTTTCAGCAATTATGGTACTCTTCACCTTTTCATCCATATTTATATTGGGCACAAACTCCAAAACCTGGTTAGCACGGAATACGCCAATATAAAGTTGATTCCATCGTTGGGTTAAGAATGGATTGGTTTCGTTATAGGAGAATTCTTGCAGGGCTAAAGGTGATGCCTCCCAAATGTTAGCTCGCCCAATATCTGATGATGCTAACCCAGAAGTAACTCCTGTACCTCCCATTACATTAGAGTATTGCAATATGCCATAAGTAGCAGCCAAACCTTGCCTGGCATCATTTCCGGTTTTCCAGAACGATCCGGTCGTGATGGCATTGGGGTTAACCTCTGTCAAAAAATCATGACATGAAGTAATTACAATTATGGAAAACAACAAAATCAGGGGTATAAATATTTTTTTCATTTTTTTCATTTTAGAAACCGATTTGAACTCCAATTCTATATTGGGATGAGACTGGATAACTGGCCTTGTCAACGCCTTTGGTAAATAAGCCGTCACCACCAATTTCAGGATCATAACCTGTATATTTCGTTAATGTGAATGGGTTTTGTGCATTAATGTAGATCCGGACATTTCTCATATTGGCTTTATGCAACAATATTTCAGACAAGTTATATCCGATCTGAACATTACGTACCCTTAAGTAAGAACCATCCTCAAGAAAATATTTATTCATTGAACGAACATTATTGTGCTCTAGCTCTTTTCGGGGTGAGGGAATGTTAGAAGTAGGATTCCAGGGAGACCAGGCATACAGAAGATCCTGAGAACGGATCGTCACATAAGAAAATAATTTTGCACCATTATAAACCATATTCCCATATGCTCCATAAATTTGAATATTAAAATCAAATTTTTTGTAAGTTAGGTTTGTTACAAGACCAGCTTCCCAATCGGGGGTCCCTTTCCCGCTATAAACCCTGTCGTCGTCGTTTAACACACCATCGTTATTAGTATCCTCAATCCAAAGATCTCCCAATTTGGCAGATCCTACTATTTTTTTATACTCCGACAATTGTTCTGCGGTTTTAATAGTTCCCCTATTGGGAATCAAAAAGAAAGATCCTGCAGGAAAACCTTCCTTAATGAAAGTAGTATTTTCAGCAGGGCGTGCTATTATTGGCACTCCTCCAGCGAGGTAGTTTGAAGGCACGTAGGTTTTAGTTACCATATTTGTGTTCTTAGAAAATACCCCGGAAAAGCTAAAGCGGAAATCATGTTTGCCACCTTTATAGGTAGCTGCCAACTCTATACCTTTATTGTACATATCTCCAGCATTCAACATTACGGATCCAAATTGCCAGTTGCCAGTAGGAACACCCGATGAAGGGGCTAAGGCAACAGGCAATAACATGTCTTTTTTATTGGTATAATAATAGTCAGCTGTAAATGTTATGGCACTCTTGAGTATGGTCATATCAAAACCAAAATTTCTTGAAACGCTCGTTTCCCACTTTACAAGGGGATTGGCAAACCCTCGCTGAGACGCTCCAAACATCACCGTACTTTGGTCACCTAATCCTAAAACATAATCCAAATTGTTAATTATATTAGCATCATAACTATAGCTAGGTATGGATTGATTGCCGGCAGTTCCTATGCTTGCGCGCAATTTCAGATTTTCAATAAATTTTGATAACTGTAAATTTTTAAATAATCTCTCTTCACTTAAATTCCAACCCACAGAAACGGAGGGAAAACTTGCCCATTTGTTTTCACCAAATCGTGATGAACCATCCCGACGTATACTTCCGCTGACCAAATAACGATCTTTATAGTTATATAAGGCTCGTGCTAATAAGCCGACCAATGAGTTTGAAGAATTATTTCCAGTAGCTTTATCTCCAATTGTTCCAGCATCAGGTACAATAATTTCATCGTTTGGGAATCCTTTTTTAATAAGTCCTCGGGTATCCCATCGGGATTGTTCTGCTGTGAAACCTGCAAGTAAATTTAACGAATGTCCACCGTTAAAACTTTTAGTGTAGTTAGTTGTAAACTCTCCGGAATAACGTTGGCCTAAACTAATGTTCTCATTTAATTCAGATATTTCGCGTCCTCCGGTAAGTTGTTTACCTTTAATATTAAACATCAAAAAAGATGGAAAATAGTGTTTATCATATCCTGTTGAAATCGAACCGCCAATGTTCGCCTGGATCAGTAATCCTTTTGCAATTTCGTATCCTAATATAGCATTTCCATTTAATCCGTAATTGTGAGATGTATTTGTCTCTTTTATAAGAAACGCCAAGCTATTAAAAAATGGATTTTCATCATTCGTTGTGGCAATATTACCTGAATAATCGATTGGTGCAGTCATTGGCATCAGGCTGATAGCGTTGTCGTGCAGTCCCCAAGGAGTTCGATTGCTATTATTTATATTAAATCCCAACGAGGTAAAGGCAGTAAATTTACCTTTTTTATAATTTGAATTTGAACGTAATGAAAATGCATCATAATCAGTATTAATCATTGATCCATCTTGTTTAAAATAGTTCATAACAAAATTATATGTCAGATCTTTCTGCCCTCCTGAAATATTTAAACTGTAATTTTGAATTGGAGCATTGTCATTGGTTAACTCATGCATCCAATTTGTATCAAAGTCCAACCCATTAGGAATGTTCATTAATGGATTCCAAATACTCTCTCCAGGTGCATTATTGAGTCTCTGCATCATTAAATAGGTAAATAGATAGTCTGGCGTATTGAGTAAGGGGATGCCAGACGTTATTTTTTGAACACCATAATAGGCATCTAAATCAACTTTCATCTGACCTTCTTTACCTTTTTTAGTGGTGATTAGAATAACACCATTAGATGCGCGTGTTCCATAAATTGAAGCCGAAGCTGCATCCTTGAGTACTTCAACAGATTCGATCTCACTTGAGGTAAGATTAGGATTACTTTCCATTGGTAATCCATCAACTACAAACAGCGGGCTTAGTGCGCCTGAGCTTAATGATCCAATTCCACGTATCTGGATATTTGCAACAGATCCAGGTGCGCCACTACTTGCCTGAACATTCACCCCTGCTAACTGCCCCTGTAAGGCATCAGCAAAGTTTGAAGAACCATAATTTTTCAAACTCTCAGATTTAAGTGATGCAACAGCTCCTGTAATTTCTCTTTTTCGCTGTGTACCGTAACCAATTGCTACCACTTCTTCCAATCCGGTGATTTCCTCAACCAGCTTTACATTAATACTAGTTTTTCCAGTTATAGTAATTTCCTGCGTTTTCATCCCAACAAACGAAAACAAGAGTGCTTTGGCATCGGCAGGTATTTCAAGGTAATAGTTACCGTTATTATCTGTCGTAATCCCAATAGTACTTCCTTTTACTACCACTGAAACTCCCGGAAGCGTTTGTCCCTTTTCGTCTGTCACCTTTCCCGAGATTGATTTTTGCTGAGGCTGCTGTTCCGGGATCAGCGGAACAATTACTTTTTCCTTGAGAATTATTTGCCTGTCGCGTACCTCATAATCCACATTTGTTTGCTCACAGATCGCCTTAAGCACCTCTTCAAATTTGGCATCCTTAAAATCGACAG
>JBBRHJ010000062.1:0-15311 GCA_038222885.1 Bacteroidales bacterium
GGAATTAACAGATACTCAAAAAGAAATACTAAATCTTATGAACATTGACATCAAGCAACTGAATTTGTAGCAATAAATTAAAAAAAATATCTCTCAAAACATTCACCAGCACTTGTTTTCTTGAAGTAAAATCCGATATAACAATACTGTAGTTTTTCATAGTACTCCTGTACCTAATGGTAATGTAGAAAGCATTTTACATGGTTTAGATACCAAAACAGGTAAAGAGAAGTGGAGATTAACGAATAAAGATTTCTACCCAAAAAAGGCACTTCAATCTAATAATGCAGATTATTATTATCAAGATGAGAATATAGTTATTGGAGCTGATTTTCAGTATAAAGATTATGCTAAAGAAATATATATTTACGCCATTGATATTGAAAACGGGAAAGTTTCATTTCCTAAGGGTTTACATTCTACCGTTAATAAAGAACTGAAATTTACCGGAGAACTAAGTGGCAATGCCGAAATAATAACAGAAAATAGAAGTTTAATGGACCGAATTTTCACACCCATAAAATTAATAATGAATAAATCTTTTGAAAAAGTGGAATCAAAATAAATAACTAAGTTTGAAGTAGCTCACCAATATTTCGGTGAGCTACACTTTTAATATCTTAATGTTACTATGCCAAGTTTAAAATGCAATGAATGTATTTTCTACAATTGGGGTTCATAAAATATAAGTTGTTGTACACTTATTTCTGACTGCCCAAATACGTCTTTATCGCTTCCACATATTCCGCAAAAGCTTTTGTGCCAGTTTCCGTTATTGTGCAAACTGTTCGGGTCCGTTTGCCGAGAAATCCTTTTTCAATATTTAGATACCCAGCCTCTCTCAGTTTCTCTATCTGAACACTTATATTTCCTGCCGAAGCTTTGGTTTTTTCTTTGATAAAAAGAAAATCTGCTTCTTCCACAGAGATAAGAATGGACATAATGCCCAATCGGAGTTCAGAGTGTAATAAGGGGTTCAGTTCTTTAAACATTTTGCGTTCTGCCTTGATAATTAAGAATATGACCTGGGATTACCATCATCACAAATATGCAAACCCCGTAAATTAATGATTGTTCGTATCCAGTTACCATGAATGGAAGTACGCAGGAAATCATACCCAATGCACCACAAATAATCACTGGTTTATATCTGATTATTGAGCCAGTTAATGTTGTACCAATGCCAAGCAATAGAATTAGAATGGGCAAAATGGGAATGCGTACAAAGCCAGCTGAAAATGATACAAAAAATACTGCCAGCCCAATGATAGTCCAAACATTTCCTATAATTCTATCCACATAAGTTTTACGAAGTTTAGCTTCTTTTTTTCTGAAAAAATATAAAAGTACAAAACCAATAATAGGTATTCCCAACCACATCAGATTGTACCAATTGTTTTGAGTTTCTTTTAGAAAAAAATATACAAGTACCGAAATTGCAACTGTTGTATAACCAAAAATTAGAAACGTCAAGCCATTACCTGATCTCAATTTTTGTTGCGTGTTTTGAATCATTTGAGAAATCAGTTCCAAACTTTCTTTCTCGTTTAAAATTTTGTCTTCCATAAATTTAATTTTTAATTGATTTGATTAATATGCTGCAAATGTAAAGCGGTTTGCAATATAAACCAAACAATTATATGAAATGGAATGTAGATTTAAGTATAATTAAGGTTTGCGTAATTTGATGGAGTTTTAGAAAGCGAATGAATTTAGATATTTACCCCAAACAAATATCCAACTAATGCGGTCAATTCATGTTCGGCATAGACACCAGCCTATGTGGTTGCTAAGCTTGACACGATGTGCCAGCGATTTTTTCTGGCATATTCATTATATATTTATTCTGTTTGTATGTGTTTGCATAAGAGCTTAATACTATTTTATTTACTATTAATAAAAATGGCGGTGACTATTGCTTATTTTTTTTAGTATCATTATTATGACAAATAAGGTAATAAGGTTTAAAACACATTTATTTATTTACTTCTAAGATTAAAATTCTGATAATAAGGTCTTTATTTTATTTAACAAACTTCCTACCTTATATTCAACCTTAGTAGAAATATTAACACAGAAAATAAACCTTATTACCTTATTAGATAAAGATAATAATGCCGCCATATTTAATTCTAATATAAATCAATCAACAATGAGTAAAATAATTAACCAATAAATACTTAAACAAATGACACTTAAAAAATCGCTGATGTGTCCGAAAATAAAAGCTCCGCTTATACTATTAAATTAGGGATTATATAAGTTGAAATTGTATCGACCCCCCCAACCCCTGACCTCACCCCAACCCTCTCCAAATGGAGAGGGAGTAAGAAGGGAGAAAGAGTAATATTTGCATATTCTAAAAATAAAAATTCTGGTCTTAAAGCCTCCATTTTGGGAGTTTGGGGGTCAAAAGCAAAAAAAATAAAACTAAGCAATAATATTAAATATCCCAACTTATATAATGTATATTTAAATATGTAAGTTTGGAAACTTCCTTTTATCTGCGATATTCCAAAGGGCCTTATGCCTAACAATGAAGATGCTACGAAATACAAGGGTTGCTTAATGTAACCCTAAATCAGAAAATTTAAATTAGCCGAGGCTGATATTATCAATGAGGAAATAGAATAAAATCAACACTTTGTTGGTATTGATTTTTATTCCAAGCAAATAATATAGCAAAAACTAACCTATTATTTAACGTGACACTTTTTGATTTTGTGTTTTTTTCATTCAACTAGCTTTTTCCCCCATTCAACCCTCTTTACACTTGACTCACTATCTATTAATTGTGCAGGTTTTTGTGTAGAATTACTTTTGTTTCGTAATCTAAACAAATGGATTATAATTTTTAAAAGTAACGATTTAAATGTATCAAAAAATGAAAAAATTAGCTTTCTTAATTAGTTTATTGTTAGCCAGCTATTTTGCGCAGGCTCAGCACGTATGTGGTTCTTGGAATGGTATTCTAACCATCAAGGACAGAGAAATTTCAGTAGTTTTTAATGTCACAAAACTGGGAGATGTTTATACATCAACCATGGACAGCCCCTCACAAAAGCTGAAAGGATTATCGACTACTTCCACCACCTTTGTCGATTCCATTTTGACTATTCGCATGGAAGATTCCAACATGCAATATCAAGGCAGATGGATGAAAAACAATCAAATGAAAGGTATCTTTACCCAAATGGGGGAATTATACTCTTTAGATTTGACCAATTATCAGAATAAAAGGGATGATAATACTAAGAAGGTTGCAAAAAGGAATAATAAAGCCTATTCGTGCTATTTCGACACGGTTACGCTTGACAACAGCATTAATCAGGAGAAAACAAAAGCTGTTTATTATCAACCTATCAAGAAAGCTAAATTATCGGCGGTAGTGCTTATGAGTGATGCCAAAGACAGGGACGCTACTCACCATCAAACTTACCAAAAAGAACTGACTGAACTCGCTGAGCATTTATGCAAGAATGGGTTTGCTGTAATTTTTTGTATTGATACTACCAGTGCAAAAAATCCAACATTCGATGCTATCAATTATCTGAAATCAAATAGTAAGATTAATCCAGACAAAATTTCATTAGTAAAGTTCAACGAAACTAATATACAGGGAATTTTTACGGCTAAAAATCTGGCAAAACTACTCAATAAAGAAATTTCCAAAATCGATACCCAGAAAGTAGCTTCATTTGATGAAATTACTCGTTGGTTATTGGAAATTGCATAACTATTAAACTTCAAAATATACATCAATTAAAAACAAAGAAGAAAATTCAAGGTATGAAAAAGATTATTTTTTTAACGACAATTCTCATTTCAACGTATTTACATGCTTTCGCTCAATCAAATGACTCATTGAAAACCGAACAGGTTCATTATCATTTCTTTACCAACAACATTCCTTCTGAATTTAATTATCCGCTCATAGGGATAGTAAATAATTTAAATGGTAATCACACAAGTTTACAAGTAGGGATAATAAACTCTACAAATGGGAATTTCGGAGGAGCACAGATTGGTTTTATAAACACTACAAACGGCGAAGTAAAAGGCCTACAATCAGGATTCATAAACAGCGTGAATGCTGACTTTTATGGAATTGAATCAGGATTTATAAATTCCGTAGCTAAAAACATATCTGGTATGCAAAACGGATTTATCAATGTAGTTGGCGGTCAATTAACTGGTTTGCAAACCGGTTTTGTCAACACAGCGAAAAACACAATCGGCGTTCAGGCAGGTTTTGTCAATTCTACAGATATAATGGTTGGATTTCAACATGGATTTATTAACTCAGCCAAAAAATTAACTGGGGTTCAATTTGGGTTTATCAATTCAGTTGATACAATTGAAGCTGGCGTTCCCATTGGATTTCTTTCGTTTGTAAAACACGGTGGTTTTTCTGCTTTGGAGTTAAGTACAAACGAAAATTACTGGATAAACCTATCCTTTAAGATAGGTACAAAAGCATTTTATACTTTTCCAGTTCTGTCATACAATCCGAATAGTTCCGACAGATTTGCTATTGGTTTTGGTTGCGGTTCAAATATTCCGATTACAAACAAATTCTTTTTTAACCCTGAAATATCATCAAGTTTCGCCATTTCGCATGATATCAGAAATATCAGCACTTTCAATACTTCTTTTGGTTATGAATTGACCAACCGATTGGCAATAATTGCCGGGCCATCATTTACTTGGAACAGCCCAATTGTAAGTTCATCTATAAATAATGATACTCAGTGGTTGTTTGATCATGATTTTAGTTTTGTAAATGACTTTGCATACGGGTTCAAATGTGCGGTAAGATATACACTTTAATTCTTTGTAGTCTAACAACAAAAGAGTAATGAAACTGGCAATCATTTGATATCATCATATATCTGCTTTATTCTTCTGTTTTAATCATGGTAGTATCAAGTTACATTCCTTTTCAGGTATATATTGCTTGATTAATGTGCTTGCTAAAATTGGAGGTCTCATTTTCCGAATCAGCATAGAAGAAAGATTTCATCGTTCACAATTCACTGATTATGATGATTATTGTTAGAAAACAAAAAAAATACTCCCTGGATTTATTGATTAACTTTGAATATATTAATATTGAAAGAATGAACGAACGAAGCAAATTGATTATTAAGTTTGTAGCAAGCCATTTTCTGTTAGTCTCCGGTTTGCTTTATGTAGCAATGATTGTCGGTATTGAAAGTTTTCTAATTCTTTCAATTGCTGAAACCGTTTTGCTTATCCTTTTTCTTTCTGGATATTGGGAATTTTTGGGAAAGACTTTCAAATGGTGTTTTTGTTTTGGCATTGAGTTCTTAATTATTCTCGTGACAGCAATAAAACTGAAGACGGTAGATTTTGAAACACCCTCGCTATGTTGGATTGCCGGTTTTGTAATCGTTGAATCTTATTTGCTTTTCTCACTATTCAGGATCTTTATAGTGATTTTTAAAAATGACAGATCAAGTGTTGAGATTGAATTACCTCTCAGAAATGGACAATATCTGGTTACTGATGGAGGTAATTCAAAGACTAGCCGTTTGATTAATTATCATTATAATTCAGAAGTTCATAAACGTAATAAAACAAATTATTCTATGCTTTATGCAACTGATATCGTTCAGGTAAAGAATAATTCAAAAAAATTTTTTCCGTTGAAGAATGAAGATTATCCAATTTTTGGAGAAAAAATATTTTGCCCTATGGAAGGCGAAGTTGTAGTGGTAATAAATTCAATTGATGACAATTTACCATATTCCGGAAATTACCCATACAATACCGGAAATACCGTAGTTATACAAAATCCCTTTTATTTTTTTCTGTTAGGTCATTTGAAAAAAGGAAGCATTGAAGTTAAAGAAGGAGAGTCAGTAAAAATCGGACAATTGATTGGATTAGCAGGTAATTCAGGTTATTCGGAACGACCACATCTGCATATTCAACTGATAAAAAGCAATAAAGGTGATTATTGGAAAGGCCTTGGAATTTCAATGAGATTCAAAAATAGGAATTTATTTAAAAACAGATTGATAAATATCAGATAAACTATGGAATTCAAGTTAAGACCTTGGAAAACTGAAGATATTGATGGAATAAGAATTAGAGATTATGAGTAAACAGTTAGTAGTAATAAGTGTCTAAATTACTTTGATTACTTCCTGTGGAAGCAGGGGTGGGATTGTATTATTCTGATTTTTATTTTCAGAAGTCTTTTGAAATACCTGGTTCGGGTTTTATAAAATTTGGAGTTAAATATCAATTCAAATAAGTCATTCAAAACATCAAAAATGAACGCATGAAAACAACTCAAAAATATCTTACATCCTTTTTTCTATTCGCATTTCTATGGTCATGGTTGTGTTGGATGCCACTTGTATTAGTTAGCTTTTGTGCAATTAATATCCCAACTCAATTTTTCTCTTGGTTGAAAATGCCTTTGATAATAATCGGAGCTTTTGGTCCAATGATTGCGGCTCTTATTGTCATAAAAAAAGAGCATG
Organism: Bacteroidales bacterium; assembly: GCA_038222885.1. Taxonomy (GTDB): domain Bacteria; phylum Bacteroidota; class Bacteroidia; order Bacteroidales; family Paludibacteraceae; genus Paludibacter. The sequence goes on from JBBRHJ010000062.1 coordinate 6,516, forward strand.
GAAAAGGTTCACAGATTAATTTCTTACGTGAATTTTTAGATTTCAGGCTTGGATGGAAAGCCTATCTGTTCCCACTTTTGGTGTTGGGAGGTTCAACCGCTTTTGCCTGGATTTTGCCTGAGTTTTTTGGCGAAAAAAGATTAGATATGTTTTTGCCATCCGTTTGGTTATTTTTTCCCTACTTAATAATCATGATTTTGTTTGGTGGCGGACAGGAAGAATTTGGTTGGAGAGCTTATGCTCTGCCTCTGCTCGAAAATCGCTTCGGTATCTGGAAAGCTAATTTTTTGTTAGGAATAATCTGGGCTTTTTGGCATCTCCCACTCTGGTTTATAGCTGATACAAGTCAGACTTTTATGAATTTTGGCGGTTTCATTTTACTCACTATCGGATATTCATTTGTTTTCTCATGGATAAGAGAAATTTCAGGTAAAAAAGCATTTTCCGGATTATTTGTACACGGTGTCGCCAATGCTTTTATTCCACTTATGCCAATTTTGATTATGCAAAAAAACGTTGAACAACCACGTTTTTGGATCTGGGCAGTTGTATCATTTGTCATTGGAATTGTCATTACTCTTTTCCGTTCAAAAAACAAACTAATAGCACAATAAACATTGAAATTGCCGGACTACTGCTTTATTAAGTTTGGAGTTAAATATCAATTTAAATAACATAAACAATTCATTATGAAATATCTATTTTTAATTTTGACTTTTCTTCATGGAATCATTCATTTAATGGGTTTTACAAAAGCATTTAATTATGCCAAATTAGAGCAACTCACATTACCCATTTCAAAAACAAGCGGTATTTTTTGGCTGATAACTTTTATTCTGTTCACCGCCACAGGAATAGCTTTTCTTTCAAAAGCTAATTTTTGGCCTATTTTGGTTTTTGTCGCCGTAGTATTATCCACTATTTTAATCTTTATGGTTTGGAAAGATGCAAAATTCGGCATGATTCCGAATGTAATCATTCTTGTTGTTGCCATTATCGGATTTGCAACCGCTCGCTTTGAAAACAGTTATAAAGCCGATGTGAAAGTTGGTTTAGAGCAATCGAATTTAATCCGGGAATCTCTATTGACCGAAGCTGATCTGGTTGATTTACCCGAACCGGTGAAAAACTATATCCGCTATACTGGTTCAGTTGGAAAACCGAAAGTGAATAATGTCAGAATGGAGTTTGTGGGTAAAATCCGTAAAGATGAACAATCGGAATGGATGCCTTTTACCACCGAACAATATAATTTTATCGATACTTCCAAACGGTTATTTTTTATGAAAGCAATCATGAAAAAACTTCCGGTTGCTGGGTATCACCACTTCGACAATGGAAAGGCAATTATGGATATTCGTTTATTATCACTAATTAAAGTTCAGTATGCCGAAGGAAGGGAAATGGACGTTGCCGAAACGGTTACTTTCTTTAATGATATGTGCTGCATGGCTCCGGCTACATTAATTGATAAACGTATAAAATGGGTTGAAACCATAGGAAATACAGTGAAATGCTCATTTGTAAATGCTGGGATTAGCATTACTGCTACTTTACTCTTCAACGAAAAAGGGGAACTATCAAATTTCATTTCAAATGACAGATTTGCTGCACAAGAAAATGGAAAAATGCAACAAATTCCATGGTCAACGCCATTGAAAGATTATAAACAAATAAACGGATTTAAGCTTGCTTCCTATGCCGATTTGATGTATGATTATCCCAATGGAGAGTTTTGTTACGGAACTTTTTATCTGAAAGAAATAGAGTACAATTGTCATTGAAACAGTTAAGATTTGAATTATTCAGAAACGCAACCAGATTGGTTGCGTTTTTTGTTTCGAAAAATCAAATATTCATGAATCCAAATGTTCCTATGGTTTTGTCTATTCATAAAAGCATTCAATCACTAAAAAATGGCATTCACCATTCCATCCAGCTTACTCACTATCTATTAGTTGTGCAAATATCTCAGCAGAATTACTTTTGTTTCGTAATCTGAAAAACAATTAGATCAGAATCAATAATTTAAACATCAACTCCAAAAAAAAGTTTTTATGAAACGCTTAATTAGTATTACAATTTGCCTTTTAATTACATCAGTGTCCATTTTTGCCACCGATATTTTAATTGGACGTATTATTGACAAAAACAAAAAGCCTGTTGAGTTTGCAACTGTAACCTTATTGAACAATAAAACCAAAGAATTGGTAAAAGGTGAAGTTAGTAACGTGAAGGGTGAATTTATGATGGATAAAATAAATCCGGGTGCTTATACTTTATGTGTTAGCATGGTCGGGTATAAAAAACACGAAATTGAAAATTTAGAAATTAATGCCAATAAAAATAGGGTAATCCAAAAGGAAATAATACTGAATGATGAAGTGCAGCAATTAAATGAAGTTTCTGTTATTGTAAAGAAAAAATTCATAGAACAATCGGTTGACAAAATAGTAGTTAACCCCGAAGCATCCATCACATCTGAATCGGAGAATGTGTACGAAATTCTCAAAAAATTACCTGGAATTACAATCGACAATGACGATAATATTTCGATGAAAGGGAAACAAGGTGTTAATGTGCTTATTGATGATAAATCGACTTATATGTCAAGTACTGAACTTGCCACAATGCTCAAGAGTTTACAGGGGAAAAACATTAGTAAAATTGAAATTATCGAAAACCCATCAGCACGTTTTGATGCAGAGGGGAATTCCGGAATTATCAATATTAAAACGAAACACAGTAAAGCTCCCGGATTCAATGGAAGTGTAAACACAGGCATAAGTCAAGCCAGTAAAACCGGTACTAATGCAGGGATAGACCTGAACATGAATTCAGGAAAGATGAATGTTTATGGCAATTATTATTTTAACAGTTGGGGCGGATGGAATGTATTAGATGCAAATAGAAGATTTACTATGCCCGCATTAATAGGAGCAGTTCAGACAACGAATAATCTTACCAATTATAATGGGAATGGACATAGTTATAAAGTCGGTGCCGATTATTACTTGGCTAAAAATCATGTTTTCAGCGTTATGTATCGTGGAAATTTTGGGTTTAATAATAATGAAGATTCAGGAAGCACTTCTTTCAGGAATATCAATCAACAGACAGACTCATCCGTGCAAACTTTAACGAAACGAGGAAATAACTGGAATAATAAAACATTGAATGTCAATTACAAATGGGACATTGATTCTACAGGACAATCGTTGACTTTTGATGCTGATTATGCCACGTTTAATTTCAATTCAGAGAGCAATCAGGCGAGTAAGAATTATGACAGTTTTGGGAATGATGTTAATCGTGATATTATTCTAAAAAGTATACTTGATGGAAACATCAGAATTGTAACAGCAAAAGCCGATTATGTTCGTCCATTTGGGAAATTCTTCCATTTTGAAACAGGTTTGAAAGCCAGTTTTGTCAAAACAGACAACTCTGCTACTATGAATGGGTATGTACTTCAAAACGATAGATTTATATATGACGAGAATATTCAAGCAGCTTACATTAACGGTAGGATGAATTTGAAAAAAACATCAGTACAAGTAGGGCTCAGACTTGAAAATACAAACTCAACAGGTAAATCTATCAGTACAAATCTAAACACACCCAGTTCATATCTAAAACTTTTCCCTTCATTTTTTGTACAACAAAAGTTAGACAAAGATAACAACATTAACTTCAGATACAGCTACCGCATTGGCCGTCCAAGTTATCATGATTTGAATCCCTTTATCTTTATGCTAGACCCATATACTTACAATAAGGGAAATCCCTATCTTAAACCACAACACACCCATTCAGCTGGATTGACTCATACTTTCAAGGGACTTTTAAATACCAGTATTGGTTACAATTATACAAAAGATTTGTTCTCACAGGTTTTATTCCAGAATGATGAAACAAAAGCAATATACCAGACCAATGAAAATTTAAGTAATTCTACTGACTGGAATATCTCTGAAAGTTTTCAATTGGAACCAATAAAATGGTGGCGAGTGAATGGAACTCTGACCGGTATGTATAAAGTAGTTAATGCCAACCTAGGAGGCGAAGTTCAATTTGAGAATTACAGTTTTATGGGTAACTTGAACAATACTTTCACAATTAACCAATTTATTGGCATGGAATTAAATGGGTATTATGCGTCCAAGCAACTCAATGGAAATTTCATAATAAATCCCAACTATAATGTAGATTTTGGTATTCAGTGTAAGTTTTTTGATAATAAGTTGACAGTTAAAGCTGCTTTGAATGATGTTTTCAATTCGAACCATACAAAGGGCTACTCAAAATACAATAATATTGATTTGGATTTTAGTAATACTCTAGATTCGAGACAATTAAGAATTTCATTAAATTATCGTTTTGGAAAAGATGATTTTAAAACACGTGCAAACCGTTCTACTGCATCGAGCGAAGAACAAAGCCGTTCAGCAAAATAAACAATAGATTATATAACAATTAACAGAAACACAAAATATGAAAAAGAAAAATCAATTTCAGTTCGTAGTCGCTACATTATTATTAATAACATTTTCAACATCATGTATTATGAACGTGGATGGAGTAGTTGGAAAGGGAGCTGTTGTTTCCCAAATCATAGAGGTTCAGAATTTTAACTCCATAGAATTAATGTCTTCGGCCAATGTAGAAGTTTATAAGGGACGTGAACTAAAGGTTACGCTTTCCGATTACGGAAATATTTTAGATTACTGGAGTATTGAGGTAATTAACAATATCCTTGTTGTCAAAACAGTTCCTCTTAGCCCCTTACTAAACAGTCGTGCAAAAGTAGTTATAGAAATGCCAGAAGCACTCTATTCAGCCACATTGTCAGGAAGTGGCGATGTAGAAATAAAAGATGCTTTCAATGATTTAAACGAAATACTTATTTCAGGAAGTGGAAATTTTAGTGCTACAAAGAACGGACATTACAGCAATTTGAAAATAACCATATCGGGTTATGGAAATTTAAATGTAAACGGTACTGTTGAGAATTTGAATGCAATAGTTTATGGCAGCGGAAATATGCACTTGAATAATCTTATTTCAAAAGATGCAGATTGTTCAATATATGGTAGCGGTAAAATGTATGTCAATGTAGAAAGAAAACTGAAAGCCACCATTACCGGTTCGGGCGATATTATATATGCTGGCAATCCACTTATTGATATTCAAGATTCGGGTAGCGGGTCTTTGAAGCCCCAGTAATTGAAAGATAAAAAATGATATTCGCAAATATTGATATTCGATTATTTGAGTTAAAGTCAGTCTTTTAATAATCTATCGACCCTTTCGTTCCATGCAAAAGGGTCGATAAATTATGCAATAATTATTTTTTACAACTCAACAACATCCGCTCATTCTCTATTATTTTGTCATTATCAATCAGAAAGCGAATCACTTGAAGGGTTTTATTTTCTTTGGCTTTAATTCTCTTTAATAAAGCATTGGTGGTGAGTGCTTCAGTTTGTAGAATGCTGATAATCTGATTTTTGATTTGTTCAAAATCTTCTGTTGTAATTGTATTTTCTTTCTTTTTTAAGCAAATATCACATTGTCCACAGGCTTGGGTGTTTTTTTCGCCAAAATAAGAAAGTAACACCTGACTTCGACAAGTATTTTCCTCTTTGGCATAGTCAAGCACACTTTTCACACGGGCAATATACCTGTCACGCCTATCGTCGTAGACTTCCTTTCCTAAAGTAATTCGTTCAATATCAATTCGTTCAAGTGTAAAAGTCAGGAAAGGTGTTTTTTTACGAGGAATATATTGTATGATGCCTTCTTTGCTCAAGGCAATCAACTGATTATAAATATCATCCCGTTTACAGTCAAGTCTTTTGGCCAGTAAATCTTCGTTTACGTAAGCTGGATCGGTAAACAAGCCTGTGTAAGAGCGGAGCAAAATATGTATTAATCTTTCCTGCTGGGGAGAATGTTTAAATTTATACAAATCGTCTTTTCCCACTGTAAAAATTACGCGAGAAGAATTTTCTTGTTCATCGGTCAAGTCGATATATCCAGCCTGTTGAAGAATTTTCAAGCAATTGTATGAAATAAGAATGGGTAGGCTGAATTTCACACAAAAATCAGCAATATCAAATGCAAAAACTGCATCCAGTCCCGATCCAACCCCGATTTCAAGATAATTGCAAAGCGATTCGTAGACTTTTAGCACCATTTCCTTGCCCGGAAAACTGTCCGAAACCCGTTTACGCATTTTTACAGCATCGCCATTGTTGTAAAGCATCACAGCATAAGCCTTCTTCTCATCTCTACCTGCACGGCCAGCTTCCTGAAAATAAGCTTCAATCGTATCGGGCAAATCCATGTGAACGACGCTCCTCACCTCGGCTTTATCAATTCCCATCCCAAAAGCATTGGTAGAAACAATTACCCGAGTATCGCCATCTTTCCAGCGTTTTTGGCGCTCGTCTTTGGTTTCATTTTTCAGACCAGCATGAAAATGTTCTGCACTAATACCATTCACAACAAGAAAATCAGCGATTTCCTTTGTTTTCTTTCTATTGCGGACATAAACTACCGAAGTTCCAGGAACGGCTTTGAGTATTTTCAGCAAATGTTCATCTTTATTCTCAGTAGTGCGAACAACATAAGCCAAGTTGGTGCGAGAAAAACTTTTTTGAAATAGATTTTTCTCCTTAAATCCGAGTTTCTCTTGAATATCATCTACTACTTCGGGAGTAGCAGTAGCCGTAAGTGCGAGTACCGGAACCCCTTCCAGATGTTCGCGAAGGTCAGCAATTCGCAAGTAGGACGGACGAAAATCATAACCCCACTGCGAAATACAATGTGATTCGTCCACCGCAATCATGCACACTCGGGCTTGCTTAATTTTTTCGAGAAACAAAGGAGTTGCTAAACGTTCGGGAGAAACATACAGGAATTTATAAGCCTCAAAAACACAGTTGTCTAAAGTAGTCTGTATGTCAGCATTACTCATTCCGGAATAAATGGCTGCGGCAGTAATATTTCGTTTTTTCAGGTTCTCCACCTGATCCTTCATCAATGCAATAAGTGGAGTAACTACGATACAAACCCCATCCATAGCCAAAGTAGGCACTTGAAAAGTCAACGACTTTCCACCTCCGGTCGGCATTAATCCAAGCGTATCTTTTCCCGAAGCGATGCTTTGAATAATATCTGCCTGAAGTGCTCGGAACTCGTTGTAACCCCAGTATTGTTTGAGAATGGAAAGAAATTGCTCCATGTTAGGTTTAAATATTGGAACGAAATTACAAAAATAATAAGAATCGTAGATTTATTTGGAACTTCAATTTATTTTAATCAGCGTTTTTGTCACGAATTTGAACTGGTATAAATTCAGGCTTAAAAATGAATAGCCTTTTCACCTCGACTGTTACCACAGGTATTGGAATCAATTGCATATACAAAGGCAATCGGTCAATTTTTGTAACGATGACTTTAGCAATTCCAGCACGAATTATATCCAATTGCTCGGCAGCTGCGTATGACAAATCAATCACACGATTACGAACATGAGGGCCACGATCGGTAACTTTTACAATAACGTTATAATTATTTTTTGGATTGACAACGAGTAATAAAGTTCCGAATGGCCAAGTTCTATGAGCACAAGTCAGACTATCGTTGTGATAACGGCTGCCATCAGAAGTACGATGTCCGTGCATTCTCTTGCTGTAAAACGATGCGTTTCCAATTTCTTGTGACAGAATTGGTAAATTGAAGACAAAAAAAATAAAAATGAATAACGATAAATACTTCATTGATACGAATATGAAATTCTTAGATCAAACTTAAAGAGGAATACTTTACAAATTTGGTGATAAAATTTCAATAAAGCAAAAACTGTATGAAAATTTAACCTGAGTTGATAATCATCATTTAGTTTCAATTGAATGAAAATGAAGTATTTTGGATATTTTTTTGAAAAAAAGTAGTAAAAAAAACGCTTTCAGGATCACAAAATGTGATGTTGAACAGTGAAAGGGATTACAATAAGATAAGTACAAAAAATAAGAATTGTTTTATTTGAATTCCCAAGCTCTCCATCAAATTTGGCTCAATTATTTATTGGTACAAGTTTTGTTATAAAAATAATCGTATCTTTGCACAAAAGAAATCAAAAAGTAATTAGAGAATTACTAATTTGTTATCAGTTTGACATCTCACTTAGTTTTTGTCGGACTTATTCTTTTAGTTATCAAATAGATAACACACAACTGGGGCTGTTTGGTTTTGACAGCAGGCAGAACTGATATGTAAGCATGTCGAGCGTTGAGAAAACGGCTCGTTAATCTCGGGTCTCACAACTATAACTGGCGAAGAAAACTACGCTCTTGCTGCTTAATCGAATAGAGTAGATTAAACTTTATTCCGGTACTAGGTACTGGAACGAGACATTTCCCAAATGCCCCCTCCTCGAGGCTATTTGATATGGAAATGTGGGTAAATCGGGGATAGCAACACATAGCCTTGGATGTGCTGCAAAATAAAAAGGATAAGGTGTGAATTGGTGGCTTCGGTCCTACCCGCACTCGAAAACCTAAGCGAAGATAAACATGTAGAAAGCTTATTATTTCCTTGTTTGGACGAGGGTTCGACTCCCTCCAGCTCCACGAAAACTATTTCAAAAATGAGTAAAAGCTCGCAAAATCAATGATTTGCGAGCTTTTTGCTTTTATAAAACTGGCAAAATATTCAATAAAAATCAATCTTTAGGAGACCAATTCGGTTACCCAAAGATTTCAAAGCCTCGGGTACCCGAATTTGTTC
>JBBRHJ010000063.1:0-15102 GCA_038222885.1 Bacteroidales bacterium
TACGGAATTAACAGATACTCAAAAAGAAATACTAAATCTTATGAACATTGACATCAAGCAACTGAATTTGTAGCAATAAATTAAAAAAAATATCTCTCAAAACATTCACCAGCACTTGTTTTCTTGAAGTAAAATCCGTTATATGTGATTAAGCTTCTAATATACTGCTAAATAAAAAAGATGAATCGTATTTTAGACCCATCTCTTTTGTTAACTAAAACACCTTTTTATTTTAAAAAACTAAATAATTATTTTAGATACATATTGATTACGACCTGAAACTGTATTAATTCTAAAAACGTAGATGCCTTTTTTCAATTCATTCAACGAAAACGTTTTTGTTTTTTCATGAATATCAAAAGCCATTATTAGTTTCCCTGTGACATCATAAATTCTTAAGGTTGATTTTTCTTCTATCCCATTAATTATTATATTGTTGAATGATTTTGTGATAGAAATGTTTTGAGTTATATTGGTTACTCCCGTAGTGGTGCCATCAAAATAATTTGTCAACTTAAATCTGTTATTATTCATTAAAGTCATCTGTTTTGTTAGGTCAAAGTATTCGCCATTACCATTCGTTGTGTTTTTCACAATACCTTTATTTGAACCATCATCATCCTGATACTTAAACCAATGCCAACCAACAAAACGTCGCGATTTTAAAAGCTCTATACAAGTGTTTTGGTACCAGACACCTCTGTCTATCTGACTTTTTACTGTCCACCCCGCTCCTGAATAGCCACTAACCCAACCTGTGGTAACTGCATCTTCTCCTTTTACATAAAACTCACCTACAATACAAGGTTTATCTATCCATTTCAAGTAAGTATTAGCATTTGTTATTTGATCATTGGGCGAATAGTTGTCGTAGAAATTTACAGAAACTATATCGCACCATTTAGAGGCTGCTTTCACTACACCTTCTATGCTTCGTGGTCGACCATGTAGTCGGCTGCCCAAATTCATGTGATTAGGATCGTATTTTTTCAATGCAGCCGATGTAACTTCGTAATAATGTTCAGCAAGTTTTGTTGCAAAAGCTTGTAATACAGCCTCCGAAGCTTGCCCAGCCACAACCTGAACTGCTGTAAGTCCATTTGCTGTTGCAAAAGCTAAAGCAGCATCGTAACTTGGATCTCCTGGTGATAAGTCTTTTAAAAAATTAGGCAACTGATCTTGATTGAAATTTATTTCGTTATCGATAAAATAACCCAGCAAATTTTTCTCATTTTTATATTTTTCAAACTTTTTAGCTTGTGTGTCGCAGTATTCTGCAAATTTCGGATCGAGCACAAAAATATAATTCAGGTCTCCCTGAATAGCAGATGGCGTTGTGTAATAATTTTTTCGTACGTTTTTGTAGCCAAGAAAAAAGTTAATACGTCGGGTGTACGAAAACTGATTGTTGTGCGTATTATTATAGCGTAAAGTTTGATCCTCGTCCGATAAAAAATTACCAATACCATTGAAACCAAGCTCCCAAAGCCTGTTACTTGCATCCGCAACAGCTGCATCGTTGGCTAAACTGTATAGGCTATTCATTGCAATATTAATTTGTGCTTTTCCTTCAGGATCAATTATCCACCAGCGTTCTCCAATCTTTTTTGTATAAAAAAATCCTGTGGCAGTTTCTGATAGTTGATTCGAACTTCCATATTTATTCACATCCAACTCAGTGGCATCAGAAATTGGGGTAAATGTAGGCAACAGCGTAACCAATTTTGCCTGACGTGATGTCCAACTACCGGTTCCCGATGAGTATCTTGTTTCGAGTAAGGTGGTTGTAGTTTGAGCAAAAGTAAGATTGACAATGAATATGCAAAATAGAAATAAGAGTTTTTTCATCATAATATTATTTAAAAAATCAATAAATAATTAGTTTAACTGTTTGATTATCATTATTATGAATAAATGAAGTTAGGTAAATTCCTTTTTTCAAGTGAATGTTAGCAGCTTGGTTGGGGAGTAAAGTTCCGATTTCAATCACTCTTCCCGACAAATCGGTTATTCTGTGTTGTAACTGAGTATTCCCATTTTCAATTCTCACACCATCATTTGTGTTTTTTAATGTTGGTAAATCGTTTTTTCTTAACGTTGGTGTTGAAGTTGAGCTATAAATATGTTGAATGATTTTATCGGCATAACGATTGCCCAATGTTTTCTGACTCGTTCCATCAAAATGTGGATCTGATGCATCAATCAATGGGGTTAATCCTGCGGCTGAAACCCAGTCGCTATAACCAATGCTTTTCGAGATAGTTCTAATCATTGTATTAAAAGCTGTCGATCCATTTCCTCCCCCTCGCCAATATGCTAGTTCGCCTGCCACTAAAAGTAAATCTGGCTCATTCAAATCCGTTCTCAGATTTCGTATTAAAGTCGACAAACGGCTCATGTAAGAACCTACAATTGAACCATCACTTTCGCCCTGATGCCATATAACCGCACGTATTCGTCCGAATCGTTGTGCTTCCTTGGCACGAATTATTGTTGCATCGTAATTTGATTTGCCAGGCTGATACCAAGTTGTTATGGATGACCCTCCCTGTGCATTAACAATAAATCCAATGGCTTTTTGTAAATGGTTTTGCAAATTAATAGCACAAGCATAGGATGGTCCGAGTTTTTGCAGACTTAAATCTTTTCGTATATTCGAGTACTTATTCATGGGATTGGATGATATTTCCATTTCTCCTTCGGGAGTCAGCAAAAATACATTATCCATAGGAGCTGTTACATCTGAAAAAGAACCACGGCCAGACATATTGGATTGCCCAATAGCTAAAACCATATCCAACTCAGGCAATTTTTGAAAAACAATGCGATAACTTTTTGTTTTTAGTCCGTCGGCTGAAGTTACAATCAAGGTCGTTGTCCGGCTTAACTCCGGTTCAGAGTCAATTATCGAATTTGCTGCAACAACCTGCAAATTGGCGTTCGGGTCGTATGTTTGTACTATAACTACGGGAACAACGTTGGTTGTATAGGGTAAATAAACGGTGTAAGCCTCTTTGTCCATTTCAAAAAACTCTAATGGTTTTCCATCGATGCTTATTCCCGACAAGCGTGCATCAGTTGGTGGTGATGAAAATTCAAATACTACCGAGTAGGTCAAAACATCAGTGCCTTTTTGAATGCTTATTTTGGCAGTACGCTGTGTTTCGTTGCCAGTGAGCGAAGTGGCTTGGGTAACAGTAACAGTCGCATCAGTATATTTTGCAGTAGCTGTAACCGTTGGGATATTCGTTTCATTCCATGGTAATAAAACTACATTGCGGTATTTATTTTCTGAGAATCCTGTAATTGTTACATTATTCATCTTTATATCAGAAGCTTTCAGAGGCTCTACATCTTTTTCATCAATTACCAATTGGGGAGTAAAACCACTTTCGTTTTCTTTTGAATGAAATTCTACAATCACTCCTGAAGTTCCATTTTTTACAGAATACTTTTCTTTCATTCTGAATGAAATATACTGTTTGCCAGCAGCCAATGAATCTGAAATATATTTTAGCAGATTGGGATCAGAAAATTCGATGTACTGAGCTGCTAATGCATCACCTGTTGGAACCACATACGAAGCCAAAAGTGGTGTAGCTACATCGGCACCTACTTTTTCGACAAAATTAAGAAAAGTCACATCATCTTCTGCCCATGAATTAACCGTAACTGGATATAAATCAAACTCATGAATTGCATTGCCACCAGCAGAGAAACCATTGCAGTATAATCGAAGTTTTGCCGATTGTGCAAAAGGCGACAAAGAGCTTATATCAAATTTCAGAAAAGCAATACGCCGAAACTGATTTCCAGCAGTGGAATGATAGGTCTTGAGCAAGGATTCCATGCCGCGAATAGTATTGTCGCTATATGTATAAGTGTCATCTGTAGGAATCAGTGTTCGCGAAATAGCATTAGCAGAAAAAGTGCTAGATATAAATGCAATAAGTAAAAATGCTATAATAGTAAAGTATTTTTTCATTGTATTATGTGTTTGAAAAAAGCCTCTCCCTAAATCCCTCTCCAAAAGAGAGGGACTTTGATTACAACTGATTTTACAAAATAATTAAGCAAAATAGCTGTACTCGATGGGTTGAGGATTTAATTAATTGATATTATTTAAGGAATAATAATTTTTGCAGCAGCTTGTTGAGCTCCTTTTAAATTAAGCAAATAAACTCCTGATTGTAATGCAGAAGCATCGATGCGATTTGAATTCACAAATGAACCGCTCATTACTCTTTGCCCTGAAAGTGACATCAACTCATATTGATTGTAATTGAAACTCGATGCCATAACAGTAATTTGTTTATTGTTAATGCTGTACGAGAAATTGTTAGCAGTTGTACTTTTCAATCCATTAGGTTTAGGAACTACGTCTGCCCATGTCAAACCAACTCTAATTCCATCGATTGTATAAGCAGGGGCATTTCCCACAGCCGAAGGACGGAGATAAATAGCGCGTGCACCACCAAAAACAGTACCAGTAGAAGTGTAACGATAGATGTCATTTTGAGCAGGGTTTACATGCTTTAAAATAGGAGTTGCAGGCTCTAATCCAGTCAATGGTGGATTGATAAATAAAGACATTTCATCATCAAATTTCCCTGCTTCTTCTGCAGCACTAGTTCCATTTAATACACCCACTTTATATTTCATAACCATTAATAGAGTCGTATTTACAGCATAAAAAGGTCCAGTGTTTGAATTAACCCAAGTGGTAGTTCCGCCACTCATTTTGTTAATACCAATCGTTACTTCTTCTCCAACAAAAGCAGGATTTACAGAGGCAAAAATACGACCTCCCCAGTTTGTATCAGTAGCTCCAGGTCCCATTTTAATTCCAATAAAATAATCACCACCAGTTACTAAGGCATTTGGAAAATTTACCAAAAATGATATATAAACCGTAGTGTCATTGCGGATGTTTTTTGGGAAAAGTTTAAAAGGACCCTGTCCATTATCACCAATAAACTTCAATGCATTGCCAATACCTGAAGATACATATCCTGGATAAGTAAGTGGAGCATTGGTAATATTAAAACAATTCGTGCCAGACAAAGAATTACTTTGCGTAGACCAGCCAGTAACTCCATCGAAATTATCCGAACTTGCCACTGCATTCAATATCAATGCACGACCAGCATCATAATCGAAGTTTTCTTCGAGTAGTAATTGGGCATGTGCCATTCCCATACTCATTATTGCACATAAGATAACTGAGGTAAAAATTTTTCTTTTCATAATGTTTTTTTTAAAAAAAATGATTAATTGTAAATTATTTAGTGTTTTGTGTTCAGTGTTTTTTTTCTTTAAATAGTAAATCGTAAATATGAAAATCGTAAATTATTTAGTCTTATCCATATACTCTATCAACGAATAAACTTGCTCGTTCAATTGCTTCATTTTCTCTGTCAAGGGTTTATAGAATTGATATTGATTGTTGACGATTCCTTTGTTTGAGTCTACATTAGAAGGATCTACACCTTTTGCAGTCGGGTCATTGTCTTGATATTTAAACCAATGCCAACCTACACAATTTTTCGATTCGAGCAATGCTAAGCAGAAATTCTGATATGCTAATCCACGGTCGGTCTGAGTACGTACAGTATAACCAGCACCGCCTGTATTGGCAAGTCCAGCATCCATTCCTTTGGTGTAAAATTCGGTTACAATAAATGGTTTATTCATCCATGTAGCCCAATTACTCAAATGTGTCTCACCTGGAGTCCAGACACCATAATAATTGATAGAAACCACATCGCAATACTTTGCAGCAGCATGCATAATAGATTCTATGAATTTGGCAGCTCCATGCACACGTGCACCCAAGTACAAATGGTTTTTATCCGCTTTTTTGATTGCTGCCGAAACAGTTTCAAAATACTTAACTGCTACAACTCCTGCAAATTCAGCTCTTTCAATATCAGTAATATTTTCTTTGCTAATATTTTTGTTAGCTAACCATTTTTCAGCTGCCAAGCGTCCTGGGTCCTTAGGATTTTCAAGATCTAAATATCCTTCTAAGTTTTTTAAACCAAAAGGCAATTCATTATCGGAGAAATATCCAAATAAATTAGTATCAAGTTCAAAATTATCCACTAATTTTGGCAATACTGAATCACAATACATACGGAATTCAGGATCGAATACAAAAATCGCTTGATTCGGGAAACCAATATTGCCAGGCAGTTGATACGTTCCACCACGTTTTCGTCCATAACCAGCCATCAAGGATAAATTGACCGAAAAAGAAAGTTTCTGATTAACCGATTGTTTATTAAAATCTTGAACAACTGAATCGGTGCTCCAAGAACCTGTTCCGTTCAATCTTGTATTTTTAAATTCAGCAGCTGTTGCCTTTGCCCATTTCTCATTGGTTCCGAATTTTTTGTTGAATTCATTCTGATTCAAATCCGAACCTCCCTGACGGAAACCATTTACCACACGTTGTATATTGTAATATCCTTCGGGGTCAATCACCCACCAACGTCCATTCATTTTTTCGACTCTGAAAAAACCGCTTGCTGTGCTCTTTTTAGTCAACAAACTTCCGTATTTATTCTCATTATTAACGGTTTGTTTATATGTAATTAAACTATCAATTACACATGTGGGATATAACTTCCAAGGCTGACTTGGTTGATTTTTAACCCATTGTTGCCCTTCCACCTGAATAGGATGATAAGGTTTACTATCTGTATTTTGAGCAAAAACAAATAGGGGTAATAAAAGCAGAATTATAATAAGGTTTTTCATATTTATGTTCAATCTGGGAAATGTGAGTTTAATAATAGTTTTTCTCAAACAGATAATTATTTAATACCGTTTTGTTAATTTTCAATTTTGAAGTTGATATCAGACTTCTTATTAATTGATTGTACTTGTAGTTTAATTCATTGTTAAACTTAGAAACTTGAGTGTGATTGTTCTCTCCCGTATTTTCTAAAACTCCTTCTTTCACTACTTCATCGCCCGTTATTGCTATTCTTTTATTTATAACCAGCCTGTCTTTCAATTGAATAACCAAGTTACTTGTCAAATAATCAAAATAAACATCTTCAGCATAAACTTGCGGACCATAGATTGATTCGGCTTTCGCTATTTTATTCGCTCTTCTTATATTTTCTGCACTCAGTTTTTTTAGAAAATTAATATAATCAATATGCTCCACAATTCCATATTCTCGGGCTAATAGCTGCTGTATCTTTAATTCAATTAAATTCTCAAAAGTCAGCTTCTTCAATAACTCCAAAGCTGAATTTCCTTTTACTTTGTTTCTCCAAAACTTGTCAGAATATTCAATATTGTAGGTTTTCCTGAAATGCTGAATTACTTTTGACCGATTTCGGTTAGCAAACAAATCAAACTCTCCTACCGCTACTGGTTCTCCGTTTATGCTTGCAATTGTTTTTGTGTCATTTTGTGCAATAAGTTCTAAATGAACAAATAAAAACAGTAAAAGAATAACACCTGTATTGAAGAGCTTGTTTTTCAAATTATGAATCGAGTATTAATTAATAAGCAATTTCTTTGATATTGTTTTATGACCGACAGTTGCCGACAAAACGTATATTCCTTGATTCATAAATGGACAGTCATCAAGACTTATCGAATCAGTTGCAGCAAACATTTTAGAATAAATAGTTTTTCCCACTGGTGAAACAATATTTATTGTTAAGTTTTTATTCTGAAAATCTCCACTTAGTTTGATTTCTGGTTTTAGATTAGCATTTCCTCCACTTACTGAAAAGTCAAAATTTTGAATCGTTTTAAGTCCAGTGCTGTAGGAAAATTCATGAGCCCCAATATCAGGTTTCCCTTTGTACAAGCTGTTTCCCCAATAATCTTTTCCACCATTGTTTGTTATTACAACTCCCGCATCAATACAAGGAGATCCATTCAAAAGTTGGTAAGCACTAACATTATTTATACCAACACCACCTCCACCAGGATTCACCAAGCTCGGATTCAGCGTGATTTTATGATTGTCAGTTGGCTCATTTACAGGATGATTACCATAAAAGCAATTATAATCTACGATACGATTATAACCATTCGTCAAAATATACTTAGCGGTAGGGCTATTATTGAATATTATATTATTTTTAAACTCATAAGTCCTACTCCCTGCACCCCCATTGTTTCGCTCCGAAATAATGGTTGGAGACAAATGAGCAGGAATATAAACCGTATTGTTATAAACTGCCACAGAAGTTACCGGATAATTAATGCAAAATATTATTCCTTTATCATTCTGACTGATATTATATCGACATACTATATTAGCGTCTTCCTGAACTGTGCATGTCCAAAAAAGACCGTGCGAATTGTCGTGACTGTAACTATATTGCCAAACCGTATTGGGCGACCGCAAGTCAGCATCATACATGGAACCATCGGCATCGGGTGAATTATTCAGATAACCTTCGTTATATTGAAAAATTGTTCCATCACAAGCCGCTGAAAACATGGTGTTTCCTGATATTCCATTGGCGGTATTGTAACACACATTGTTCTCCACCACTCCTTTATCGAATAGGCGTATAATCATTGCATTTTTCGAGATATTATAAATGGTATTGTTTCGGACAATAGCATTTGTAATTCGAATTCTGTTCCAAGCAGCTGTTCTAGGTTGAACACCATCTCCCGCTACACATTCAGTTATAATACCTTGATTGTCGCAGGTATGAATAACGCATTTTTCAATTAAAATATCATTAAATCTAGATTCAACCGAACTTGCACTTACAATTCCGAAACCAATTCCAGATGTTCGTTTATTAGATCTTTCTTGTCCAACCAATCCTTTAATATTATGAATCAACAAGTTTTTTAAATAAATATGATTGACAACTCCCCAGTTGTTAACCTCTATTCTTACTCCTCGCCTATCAGCTCCAGTAACTCCATCATTTACTATTTCGAGGTTGTTAATTTCCCAATTTTCCTGATTAAACAAATAAACCACTCCAGTCCCAATCATGCCGTTTCCATCAATCAGTGGTTTTGAGCCTACTCCATATTTATCAATCGTAATGGGAGAAACTGCCGAACCTGAACCTTTGGGATACAATTGACCCACCCAAACACCATCGGATTTAAATAGTATTGAGTCACCAGCCTGAAAAGTCGTTGCATTGACTTTTGCCAATGTTTTCCATGCCAGTTTATGGATAAGTCCGCTATTCAAATCATTACCCGATTGCGAATCAATGTAATAACATTTTGCCTGAGCCATAATGCCATTAAAAACGCAGACCACAATCAGAAGAACCCTTCTGAATTTGATTTTATCAAAATGATATGTATTTTTTTGGTTGTTCATTGTTGAATAATTCTGTTTAATCCGGCACAAAGTCTATTGATTTTTTATCATTTTATTAATTTGATCCACTAGCAAATACAATCCTGGCTGCATCATTGATCCATGACTAAAGCCTGCTAATTCGTAAATTGTAGTTTGTTTGTGTCCTACTACTTTCATCATGCGCATTAAATAGGCATTTTCTTCGTAACGTCCCAACATTTCCAATTCCCTATCGCCAGTAATCAAAACCAATGGCGGTAAATCAATTCGCACATGAAACAAGGGTGCAAACTCGTCAATTATAGGCTGTTTACTATCAATTCCACGTTCGTTTCGTATCTTGAAATGAGTAATCACTTGCGGGCTTAATGGAAGTAAACCAGCAATCCGATTGGCATCGATATTGTATTTTGCTAACCATTTTTTATCCATACCCACCATTAAGTCAAGATAACCACCGGCGGAATGTCCCGAGAGATATATCTGATTCGCATTTCCACCATATTTTTCAATATTTCTGAACGTCCAGGCAACTGCTGCAGCAGCATCTTCGATATAAACAGGACATTTTACCGTTGGATTTCTGCGGTATTCAAAACCAATAACAGCAAATCCTTGCTTCATAAGTTTCTCAGGAATTTCCTTTTTTCCGCCGGTCAAGCTACCACCATGAAACCAAACAACAGTAGCAAAACTCTTTTTATTGATTGGGTAATAAATATCGAGTTGACAATTTTGTTTCGCATAATCATCTAATTTTTCCTCTTTCGCATCCCGATAAGGTATTTCCTTTTCCAATCGATATTGCAAAGTATCTGGTTTTTCTTTCGCATAAATATTCGTGTTAAAAATAACCGAAAAAATAACTATAAAAAATCGTATATATTTCATTTATAAAATCTTATATAAAATGTCTTTATTCTTAGTTCTATCATCTTGGCTCTAACATTTTCCTCTAATTATATCCTTGGTTTTGTGGAAAATTTGTTACACCCATAATATCAATTTGAGCCTGCGGTATGGGCCAACGCACATGATACGGTTGGATATTAGTACGTATCAGCGTATCAGCAATCATTACAACTGTTCCTTTTTTGTAATACTCACCTCCGTATTTTTTTACACGTTCCACCAGCAAACCGTTTCGTTTCAAAAAGAACCAGCGGTCACCCTCAAAAGCTAATTCCCGGGCATGCTCATCAATAATCATATTTAAAGTAACAGCGCCAATTGTAATAGCAGTATTTCCGGCACGCACCCAAGTTTTGTTGTAATAATAGGCTGCACTGTCGGCTTTTCCGATGCGAAAATATGCCTCAGCCCCCATTAAATAGGTTTCAGCCAAACGGTAAATGATAATATCTTTGAACGATTGTGTTTCGGTAGGCGAGGTTCGTGTCCATGAATCGTTAAATTTGGTACACATAGGGTGTAAATTCAAAAATTGAGCTGAATTGGTAACCACAATAGTATCGCCCAATTTCTTACCTCTTGGAATACCAGCGGCGTTATTGTACGTCCAAGCATGTTTGTACAAAGCATTATAGCGTTGATCTTTTGTTTTATCGTATAAATTTAGAAGATAATTATTGGGGAATACACGCCCCCAAGGATATGCACCCGATGCAAAATCCATTGTCATGCCCTGTTCCTGATTATATAGGGGCGTAAAATGCAATGGCATTCTATGACCAGAAGTTGACCCTGTGGAAGGACTAATATACCAACCTCCGTTTTTATTACTCCATTGTGAAACCAAAATTGCTTCGGAATGATTCAAATCAGCACTCGAAAAAACATCAGAGATATTGTTCAACAAAGTATATTTGCCGTTTTTGTCAATGGCATTTACTTGTTTTGCTACCTCCTGCCAATTTTGTTGACAAGCAGCTACTTTGGCTTTAATATGGCGGGCCACACCTTGCGTGAAACGGCCTGGCTGAGTAGTCGACCACGATAAATTTGCAATGGCATAATCCAAATCGGCATTGATTAATTTGTAAACCGAATCGGGCACTGCTGCTGAATATTTAATAGAATCATTCACATTTTCGGCAGTTGTAACTTTGGTTGTTAAATAAATTCTGTCGAACTTACGCAAAAGCCAGAAATAAGCATCGGCTCTGAAAATTTTAGCTTCGCTTAAAGCTTTTATTGCAACTGGATCGGTTATATCAACTTTAGCTGCCGTGGCAATAACCAGATTGGCAGATCCAATCATAGCATATTTCTGTCGCCATAAACTTCCCACATTGCCCGTAGAAGGCAACAAATTTGAATAGCGTCCAAATTGTGGAACGCCAGTTCCTGAACGAGGAACTGAAATATCATCGCCAATCAGCATGTTTGTCCAGAGTGTGGTTTCGGTATCCGCATTGGTACGGAACATTTCCCTGTCTTTGTAATACATTGCCAATATAGCACTCGCCATACCTGTTGGTGACGAAACTATATATTCGGTTGTGACCTGAGAGTATACTTTCTCATCTAACAATTCGCTGCAACCTGTTGTGCTATAAATTATTGCAGTTACTAATATTGTAAATATAATTTTTTTCATTTTCTTGTTTTTTTAATACTTACTGTTTTTCAATTTACTTCTTAACCTTAATTTCGATTGCTGTAACCCTAATTAGAATGAGACATTCAATCCGACTACATAGGTTTTAGGCTCTGGATATGCCGACGCACTTGCCTCGGGACTGTATGAAAGAAACTTGGTATAAGTCCAAAGGTTTGTTGCCGTGGTATAGATTCGCAAATTATTTATTTTTACAGCTTTAAGTAATTCCTTTGGGAAGCTATAAGCCAATGATAAATTTCTGAGTCGAATATAGGATGCATCCTGATAAGCAAGACTTTGCAGGTAATTATTGGTGCCATCGCGTGGACGAGGTGCAGTTTTAGAAGGATTTTCGAGTGTCCAGTAATCCACTTTTAAACCGTTTAATCCGCCCGAGAGGCCTCCTCCTGAATTGGCATCATATAAAAATGGGTTTAAACGTAAAGCGCCTTGAACAGTATAAAAATCGACTGAAAATTCTATTCCTTTCCATTTTAATGTAGATGATATTGAACCAGTCCATTTGGGCGCACGATCCATAATTACTCTGTCTAAATCGCTTATAATAGTATCGTTATTAATATCTTTTACCCTTACATCTCCCGGTTGAGCTTTGTAAGTGCCTTTATAAACCGGAATATTGTCGCCAATCTGCCAAATTCCTTCTGATTGTTGATAATAAGAAGCATCAATATTATGTCCAATGAATAAATTATTTGCAATATCATTTTTAGGGTTTCCATCAGCATCCAACTCACCATTTAAAGCTAAAATTTTATTTTCGTTAGCCGCTAAATTCACATCAACCGACCATGTAAAATCTTTCGTTTTAACTGGAACAAGGTTTAAAGAAAACTCAATGCCCTGATTCAAAACATTACCCACATTCACTAACTGACTGGAATATCCTGTTGTTTGGTTAATCGATTTTTCCATCAACAAATCACTTGTCAATGAGTGATAAAGTTCAACTGTTCCTCCAACCCTGTCGTTGAGAAAACTAAAATCGACACCTGCATTGGTGGAGGTAGTTGTTTCCCATTTCAGGTCCGGATTAGGAAGTTGCGAACCAGGCAAATAACCAACAAACGGATCGCCTGTTCCAAATTGCATATAAAATGAATTTGCTAATACTTGCGATTGATAGGGATCGATAGCCTGATTACCAACCGAACCGTAACTTAACCTGACTTTTAAATTTGATAACCAGTCTTTATCCTTTAAAAATTCCTCTTCGGAAGCACGCCAAGCAAAAGAGCCGGCAGGAAACAAGCCCCACTTGTTGTTTTTACCAAAAACAGAGGACCCATCGATACGAACCGAAGCTGAAAATAAATATTTTTCTTGCAAATTATAACGCAAACGTCCCATGTATGAAAGCAGGTTACGTGGCTCGATGGCATGGATATGAGGATAAAGTTTTGATGCTGAGCCTATAAAATCGTAACCTAAGTCATCGGAAACAAAGCCACTTCCCTTCATTTGGTTAGTTTTCCTAAGTTGTAAATTGGTACTTTGAACAAGCGTCACATCAAACTTATTGTTAGAATTGATTTTATAATCGTAGTTTAGAATGTTTTCCAACAAATAATCAGTAAACGACACATTGGCAATGGTGGCAACACCAAAATCGGCTAATCCTTTTTCGTGTTTGGTGTTCAGATAGGTTCCTTGTTCGGAGTTACGGTTATTCAAACTGGCATTTAATTTATATTTCAGCCCTTTCAGAATTTCCCAATCAAACGAGGCATTGAGTAAAAAATTTGTTGAGTTTGTATTATTTTTTTGATTTACATTGTTCCACATTGGATCGAATTTACCATTTTCGAGCAAACCGTTGTTTAAAGCCGCATAAGTTGTGCTCAACAAAGTCGGCTGGGTAATAAATTTGCTAAATGTTTCATCCTCAGCTGTCCGATTCGAATAGGTATAGTTTGAATTAATACCGAAGCTAAGCTTTTTAGAAATCTTATGTTCAACATTAAAACGGAAATTAGCGCGGTTGTAAGCAGCAGGTGCAATCATCCCTTTCTGGTCGAAATATCCAATAGAAGTAGCTATTTTTGTATTGGGACCTCCGGTACGAATACTTATATCGTACTTTTGTTGTAAAGCAGGTTTAATAGCCAAATTTTCCCAATCGGTATAATTTTTATCTACCAGATTCGTATACATATTTCCGAACAAGGATGCATCGCCGGGGTAAACACCATCAACTGGATTGCCACCTAAGTAAACTGTATTGTACGAACCATCGGGTTGTAAAGTATAGGCGCGGTTAGCTTCACGTTTTAACTGTATCCACTCTTCGGGGCTAAAAAAATCAAAATTTCGTTTTACTTCCTGACTACCAACATAAGTCGATAATTCAACAGTTGTTTTAGAGTCATTTCCTTTTTTAGTTGTAATCAGAATTACGCCATTAGAAGCACGCGCACCATAAATAGCCGCTGAGGAAGCGTCTTTCAAAACTTCTACAGATGAAATATCCTGAGAATTATAATCATCAATACTTGTAACAGGCACACCATCAACAATATATAAAGGTGCATTTCCACCATTAATTGATTTTTTACCACGAATAACGATATCCGAACCACCACCTGGTCGAGCAGAATTCTGGGTTACCACTACTCCGGCAGCTTGTCCGCGCAACATTTCGGCCACGCTTGTTGTAGGAATTGAATTCATATCATCAGCTTTGACAGATACCACAGAACCCGTAAGGTCACTTTTTCGTTGAGTTCCATAACCAACTACTACTAATTCGTCGAGATTTTTGGTGTCCTCGGTCATGGTTACATTAACATCCTTTTTGTTTCCTACTTGAACTGAGTACGAGTTATAACCCACATAAGTAAACACTAACACATCTTTGGGAGAATTTGCTTCAATGCTGTACCGACCATCGAAATTGGTAATGGTTCCTGTGGTGGTACCTTTGATTTGAACACTCACACCAATCATTACATCCCCGATTGTTTCTTTTACAATGCCGGTAACAGTCACTTTCTGAGCCAATGTAGAAAACAAAATACAAATACCGAAAATGCCAAGTAAAGTTACACGCTTTAATTGTGTAAAACTATTTGTCGGTTTAATTTCAATTAAAATGCTCATGATTTTTTCTTAATTAGTATAATTAGGATTTTAAAGTAATAATTCACCCTGCAAACATACTGCTAAGTAATGAACACTTGTAATAAATGCATTCAAATTAATG
>JBBRHJ010000064.1:0-14944 GCA_038222885.1 Bacteroidales bacterium
AATATTGCCGATGAACTATTACTCCTATTGTATATAGCCGCATTGATTTTCATCCTTTTCTCCAAAGAAAAGGAAGAAAACTCCTTGTCATTACTCATTAGGTCAAAATCTTTGGCTCTTTCAATTTTTACATTGTTGATGTTGAGTGTATTCAATGTACTTTTTATCTATGGTGGCATTTTTTTGAAAGTAGCAGGAACTATAATACTTTTTTTACCAATCATTTACATTGTCACTAAAGCTATTTTTACTAACAAAAATATAATAAACTAATAATATAATATACCTACATGGATTTACAGCAATTTGTAACAATTATCAGAGAAAATACCCATTGGCTTTATACCCCAGTTCTCGAAACTCACTTTTTTAAGTTAGATTTATGGTCGTTTATGCATCTTTGGAGTGGGATGGTGATTTTTGCAATGTTCATTGCATTTCGAAGTAAAAAACCTTGGTTAATGACTGCGGCTCTATTGGTCTTATACGAATTTGTTGAAGCAGGAATTGTAGTTTCGGCTTTTAGAATCTTTTACCCCGAAAAATTTTTTGACTCCATAAGTGATATGGTTGTTGGCATGGCGGGTGCTTTACTTATGTTTGCCATTTTAAAAGCTGACAAAGACTCTAAAAGTAGACAGCTGACAAAACTTTGGAGTCCAGCAATATTGGCTTCTGCCACCTTATCTTATTTATGGGTAGGTTATTATGGTTACCGCTATAATATGGGCGATTATAATTTCGATGGTATCAATTATTTCACATTCATGTGTTGGTTTCTGAGTGGAATCGGAATTATTCTATTTTACCAAATCCTTCGCGTAGTGTTTAATAGAACCTATTTCTGGGCACAGATAATAACATGGTCTGTGTATTTGCCCATTTTATTTACATTAGAATATATTGCTTACAACTATGTTGGCATACATGAAAGTTCAGTGGGAACTACAGCTTTGATTTTTGATATTATTCATGGCACTCCAACTTTACATTTTTTTTACGTCACTTCTCCCCTACTCTATGTAGGCTTATTCTTAGCGGCCAAACAATTGTTAAGTCATGCTGTTGAAAAAGTTAATTAAATACATTGTTGTCCTTCTATTATTATTTATTCTAATAATAAAAATAAGGGTCGAGTATTTTAAATATCAACAAAAACAGATTCAGCCGGTGATGATTAACGTTAGTCCAGGCGATATACTTGCACGTCCAAATTCCAATTGGTTTCCGGGAAGTGAGTTCTGCCTTTTCGGCGGAACAACAGGACACATAGGAATAGTAATCGAAGGCGGTAGTTTCTTATCGAACGACAAACAAATGGGAGGAGTAAAAATCATTGAAGCTCGACTTTTTTCACACGAAAAACCATACTACCGAAATAAAATTATGACTTATAGTATTGCTGAAAATTTTGGATTGAAATTTATCGGAAGAAGATATCTACTTAAAACCCATCTGGACTCAACAGAAACAAAGAAAATATTTCAAAAACTAAGTACATTTAAAAATTCAAGTTATTATGTTTTCAGCGACAAATCAGGAAATACCGTTAATTGCGTTAGCCTAATTTGGCGGTTGTATTCCGAAGCATTAGCAATTGACTTGGACAAAAACGGCGGCAAAATAGTTTATCCAAATGATATTATCACCCATCCAAAATTCGATATTCCCGAAAGTAGAATAAGGTTTTAATATTATATCTAAAGATCCCGAAGGGATTGAATGTGATTAACCACGGGTTGTAACCTGTGGTAATTAAAAAAAATTTATTTATACTTCAAGGAATAAGCCATTTCTCTTTATTTTTGAAATTAGTTAAGCCAAAATCGTACTTTTATAAACATAATTCTGTAATTTTGAGAACATAAAATAACTTGCGACTGCAGGAGAAATTAGTTAATCAAATGATTCAATTTAAAAACGTTTCAAAACAATTTTCAGTGCATTTTGTACTTCAGAATTTTAGTTTTGAAATTCAGAAAGCCGAAAAAATAAATATAACGGGTCGGTCGGGCATTGGCAAAACAACCATTTTCAAGCTTTTATTAGGCTTTGTAAAGCCTGACAAAGGCGAAATTTTGTTTAAAGGAGAAGTACTGAACGACAAAACAATTTGGGATTTCAGAAAAAGGATAGTCTATATTAGTCAGGATTTGAATATCGGGTCTGGCAAGGTTTATCAGCTATTTGAAGAAACTTTATCGCTGAAAGCAAATGCTGAGTTGAAAACAGAAAGCTTGAAATCGCTGAACGAACTTCTTATTCAATTTGAGTTGAACGAAACGATACTCAATAAGGATATTGAAGATTTATCGGGTGGTGAAAAACAACGCATAGCCATTATCAACGGCTTATTGCTCAACAGAGATATTTTTTTATTGGACGAAATAACATCTGCCCTGGATAAAACTTTGAAACAGAAAGTAATTGATTTTTTCTACCTCCATCCTAATTTTACGGTGCTATCCATCTCGCACGACAATTATATTCCTGAAAACAGCACTATCCGAACCTTAAAATTAGACTGAATATGAATGGAGCTCCCGATTTGTCCTACGTATCAATGATTTTTATAGGATTGTTGATGTTGGTACCTTTAGCAGTAGTGAGTTTTCTGAAACTTGGTATTGCCAAAAACCTCTTTGTTTCTGTTGTCCGCATGGCTGTACAGTTAGTTCTGATAGGGTTTTTTCTTGAATATCTCTTTCGTTTGAATCATTGGGCCGTCAATATATTGTGGTTTATGGTTATGATTACCGCCGCAGTACTCTCCATAATAAAAAGTTCAAAGCTAAAATTAGCCCATTTTATTTTGCCGATATTTGTTTCTATGCTGATTTCAAATTTCATCATCATATTATATTTCAATTCATTTATAGTACAGTTAGATTTCATTTTCGAAGCAAAATTCATCATTGCTATTGGCGGTATGGTGCTTGGCAATTCCCTACGTGCCAATGTAGTGGGAATAGGCGATTTTTATAAATCCTTGCGCAAAGATGAGAATCTTTATTTCTACAAATTATCCTTAGGTGCAACAAAATATGAAGCATTGCTGCCCTTTGCAAAGCGAAGTTTCATTGCAGCCCTCAACCCCACTATAGCCACTATGGCCACCATGGGTATCGTTTCGTTGCCCGGCATGATGACCGGTCAAATTTTAGGTGGTTCCGTCCCCTTGGTTGCCATTAAATATCAGATTGCCATTATGGTAGCTATTTTAGCATCCACAGTGTTAAGTATCTTACTAAGTCTGTTTTTCACACTTCGTACTTCTGTGGATAAATCGGGTGTACTGAAAAAAGAATATTTTGTGTGATAGAGTTATGTTGATTGTTTTAGATCGATAAGTTGTTAATTCATTGCTATTTCTCTCACCAATTCAGACAATATACCAAGTTGCCAAAGATAAGGGGGACAATTGGTTTCCTTACCGCTTGAGTACTTATTAAGCGGCAAGGAAACCGCTTAATCCTCATTTAGTCTCGAAATAAAATAAATTTTTAAATATTTGTTGAAATCCGCTTGTAGTTAAAAAATTATTTATACATTTACGCTTTCTTTCGTTAAAAAGCCAACTGCTGAAAAATAGCCGACTCTAATTATTTCTAAACCTTTGTATTAACGTCTCTGATAAATTTGTTTTACATGGCTATTTGTATTTCAAAGTCCGTTCTGGACAAGCATTCCCGCAAGCTAATTGCAAGTTTGGCAAGCTTAACTACAACTATCAACTCCTCATTTTTCATATCCAATCTACACTTTGATATAGTAAGTTTGCAGGCTATTAGGCATCAGAAAACCCTCAAACACTTGTTTTGTGCTGTCAACAACTGGCTTCTGCCCTATACACAGCTGTCGCAGAATAGCATCGTGTGGAAGGAAATTACAGTAGGATAGATTGAAGCAACCATGACCCAAGTTACGAAAAACCTAACAATGGAGGTGTAAGAATTTGTTAACCCAAAGGATTGGGCTAAATTCTCAATCCTATGATTTAAAATCTAAAACACATAATTATTCAATTAAATGCAACAGTATGAATAAGAAAATAATTTTATCTATAATTTTTTATAATCTATGTTTTTTACTTTTCTCACAACAGTTTTCTACCAAAATATATTTACAGGGAATGAGTAGTGGAAAAGACACACTTGAAGTAGGTTATGATCCTAATGCAACGCGAGGCATTGATGCTAGTTTTGGAGAAATAAATTACTTGAATTCAGCTAGCAACAATAAATTTAATGCATTTATTGTTGACCCCTCAATTATACATCAAAGTTCTTTCTTCTTAAAGAAACAGATATTAAATACATATACTGGTTGGATAGAAAATGGGGCTTTAGGAATTATTGTTCCTTATGATTCTTTACCTGTAACTGTAAGTTGGGATAAATCACTATTTGCAAACCCTGAAAGAGATTATAGTTTGATAACAGATTGGACAATGGGAGCTTGGTTTGATGCTGGAAGTTCTACATTTAAATCATATTTAAAAGATATTTCATCAGTTCAGATTCCAAAAACCGTATCAAACTACAGTTACAATGATGGAGTTCAGCAACATTCAATGTATATCTTTTATTTAGCTTTTGCTAAAATTGATAATATAATTGCAAGTAACAAGACATCAAGTTACAAATCAGAAATAAATATTTATCCTAATCAATCTACTGGATTTATCATTATAAATAACAAATCTATAAGCAATATTACGCAGGTAGATATTTTCACTTTAAATGGTCAACTTGTTGAAACATATAATCATACTGTAGAAAAAGTAGATTGTAGTAATTGGTCAAAAGGTATTTATATGTTTAAAATACACTTACATGATATAATACTAAGCTATAAAATAAATATTAAATAAATTGCCCAATCCTAAATTTAATTACAACTAAACAATATGAAACGAAGTAACTTATTTTTAATTCTTTGCCTGATAGTAGTACTTAGTACTTTTGCACAACAACAGACCTTCATTCATTCAAACAAAAAAAACATCATAATGATGAGTAACAATGGGAGAAATGATTGGACTATCTCTCCAGAGCTAAAACCTGACATTTATAATATTTACAGTGAAACTTCAAAGACTCGAATAATCCGCTTTATAACGGACATCGATTCTGCCACTTTCAATGTGGAGATAAATAAGCCGTTAAAATTAGCAATAGTGTTAAACAAGAAAGATACTGCTCAGGTGCTAATTGATTTTAGTAATAAAATACCAAGTACGCTAAGCAACGAGAAGAAAATATATGCTTTGAGTTCGTTTTGGAGTGAAACAAAATACAATTTTGCGTTTATTGATAAACTAACTTTTGATTTGGATAGTTTATATCAATCCTATATTCCAAAAGTTTTAGATACTAAAACGGATTATGAATTTTATGATAAGATGGAACTATTTGCGGCCAGTCTAAAAGATTTACATTCATGCGCATTATACAGAATGAAAGGTAGATATACCGATTATATTCCATTATCTGCACGGTACTTTGGCGATAGTTTGTATATAGTAAATGCAAGAGAGGATTTGGTAAAAAAATATCCTTTAGGTTCACAAATTCTTAAAATAAACAATCTTTCTATGCAGGAATATATGCATAAGTTTGTTGAACCTTATGTTTGTTCAAACTATAGGCCCACTGTAAAAGAAATTTCAGCATCGAAACTCTTCGCTTCAGATTTATCATCTAAAAAAATAACGATTACTTATCAGACACCTGATGGAGAAATACGAACTAACACTCCTCCCCGAAATGCTAACTCTTTTGAAGGCGGTGGTTATGTAGGTCCAGCTCCCAAACGCTGGGATAAACCTGTAGAATTGTATTGGGAAAAAGGAAATATTGCACGTTTGGTTTTTAATACCTTTTATCCCAAAGATAGATTAGTAACTCTTTTTGAAAGCATAAAAGATACTATTTATAGTGCCAAAGCTATTATTGTTGATTTGCGAGCCAATGGTGGTGGCTCTACAGATACAGGTTGGCATTTATTGAAGTACATGATTAATGATCCGTACTTCTTGAATTATGCTTGGCAAACGCGAATAAACAGTGGCGTAAAAAAGGCAAGTGGAAATTATCTTAAAGAGAATGAGGATTTTTATAAAAACAGAGCTTATCAAACTTTTGCAGCCGATACTGTTTGGATTCCTGATTCAGTTAAACGCTTTAATGTACCAATGGCTGTGCTAATCTCAGAACGCACTTGCTCAGCAGCAGAAGATTTTTTGATAATTCTGAAAGAACGAAAAGACAGACCCATTTTTATTGGTCGCCCTTCTATGGGTTCTACCGGTTCGCCTTTGGGGCTTGACAAATTTCCAGAAAACGGATTTGCTAAAGTCTGCTCAAGAAGAGTATTATTCCCATATTCACAAAAACCATTTTTAGAAGGAATTGTGCCTGATGTCTTAGTAAATTATACGCTCGATGAATATTTGAATTCGACAGTCGATAAAGATGTAGCTATTGCTGTTGAAGTATTAGCAAAACAATGTAATTGAAGATAAGAATAACTTGAGATACACTACCACATGATTGCATCGTTTTGCAGGCAATTGTAAAATCCCGAAGGGATTGAATGCGATTAGCCATGGGTGAAAACCCGTGGGAAATATGAGGGGTTTTTTCCACGGGTCGCAACCCATGGTTAATCACGTTAAACAGCGTTGCGGTTATTATGGGGAATGTAAATATCTAATAATGACAATATATGAGTTCGTATTCACAATCATTGCATCAAATTGTTTTCAGTACAAAGTACAGGGAGAAAACGCTCACAAAGCCAAACAGAGATGAACTATTCAAATATATCTGGGGGCTATTGAAAAACAAGAAATGTCATCTATATCGCATTGGAGGTGTAGAAGATCATATTCATATTTTCACCAGCATTCATCCTACAATTGCAGTGGCCGATTTAGTGAAAGACATAAAATTAGCGAGTTCCGATTATATAAAACATCAAAAACTATTTCCTGACTTTAAATACTGGCAGGTAGGTTATGGCAATTTTACCTATTCGTTCCGCGACAAGGATAGGTTGATTGAATATATCAAAAACCAGGAACGGCATCACAACCGTAAAACTTATAAAGAAGAATTGATTGAATTATTGATAGAACATGGCATTGAATATGACGAAAAATATTTAGACTAAACCTGATTTCTATTGCTAAAAATCCCGAAGGGATTGAATGTGATTAGCCACGGGCCCCAACCTGTGGGAAATAGAATTGAATATAGATTACAACCTATAAAAGGCAATAGAATAAGTTCCAACATTGCGGCAGCAGGAGATAAAAAAAATAAAAGAGAATGAAAAAAACATTGCTATTGATTGGATTGCTGACCATTTTGTTTCAGGTGAAATCGCAAAATACAGAAGTAGAAATTTATGACCTAAAGTCTAATTCTATTATTAAAGGAGTAGTCGTAGAGAGCTCAACTGATTCTCTGCGTATTAAAGTGGACAGTTTACAAACTATGGCTTTTGCTAAATCGGACTTGGAAGGAAATGAGCTTCCGGTTTCAAAAGAAATAAAAAAGTTTCGTCGTAAATTAGTTAGGTCGGAATTGAAGACTATGCTGAGATTGTTTCCAGGCATGTATCAAATAAGGAATGGAGAAGTTACTAAGGGGAGACTGATGTTAATAATCACAAGTTTAGGATTGGTTGGTTGTCTTGTAAGTGTTGGTGTTTTTGCAGTTGGAACTGCAACCTTAGGCAGTGTTATTGATATTTTTGTCGTTTTTAACAGGAGTGCCATAATTCTTGCAACTTCAATAGTCTTACACGGTATTGGATTAAATTGGAGTAGTATCGATAATTTCTCCCGAGTACAAAAAAAAGTAAATAGCAGATATTATTATAAAAGTATACTATGATTGATATTATACTTTTTAAAATCTGATAGCTTAAAAAACCTGTTAGATCGATATTGGAAATGAATATGATGAGAAACACTTAAAATAAAACATACCGCAACAACCCAAATCCCGAAGGGATTCAACTTGATTAACCATGGGTGAAAACCCGTGGAATAAAAACAAACCGAATGGATCATAAAAATCTGTCGATAGATAACAATTTGTTAATACAACTGCGTGATGGGAACGAAAAGGCATTTTCTGTTGTTTTCGAGACCTATCATCGTTATTTGTATGTCATGGCATGTCGGTATTTAATGTCGAACAATTATGCGGAAGATGCCGTTCAGTACACTTTTATGCGTTTGTGGGAAGGTCGTGAAAGTTTTGATTATAAATCAGGGATAAGGAATCTGTTATTCACTATTTTAAAAAATTACATCCTGAATGAATTGCGACATAGCAATTTAGCCATTCAAAAGAATTATGAATTGGCACAGTCAACAGAAGAAAGTGAGATGAGTTTTCTAAACGATTTGGAAGATGCCGACTTCAAAAAACATTTGTATAAGCTGATAGAACAGCTGCCACTACAAAAGCGAGAGGTGTGTTTATTGAAAATACAGCAAGGAATGACGAATCAGGAAGTAGCTGATAATATGAATATTACCGTAGCGACCGTTAAATCTCATTACACACAAGTCATCAAATTATTGCGTGCACAAATTGATAAAGTGATGATAATTTTATGGGCGATCAAGTATTTTATATAACAAATAATGACATCGGAACTCATACTTTTCTGCCACACGATTGTTTAATAGGACATAAATAGGTATTAAAAACATAAAAATCCAATAGAATGGATCCAAAAATTATAGATAAAGTACTCTCAAAGAACGCTTCGCCCGAAGAAGCTCGACAAGTGGCCAAGTGGTTTTCTACCAAAGAGGGACAGGAATATTTTGCTCAACGTTTTGACAGAGAATCATATCTGATGAACGAAAAAATTATTGCCGAATGGTTAGACCATGATATACCATCCAATAAAATGCAGAAACGCTTTCTCGTTCCATTAAGAATGAGAGTAAGAACTTTCCGATTCAAATTTGCAGCAGCTGTTTTGATTCCGTTTATATTTCTTGTAGGAGCATTCACTTATATAACTTTTCGTACTGGTGCTTTCGAAAGCAATGATATGGCCGAAATAGTGGTGCCCTTTGGCGAGCAAATGAATGTAGTTTTGCAGGATGGAACGATGGTACAATTAAATTCTGGTTCAAGGTTGGAGTATCCGAAATCCTTTGGGATATTAAATAGAAAAGTAAAACTGACTGGAGAAGGCTACTTCTCAGTTGCCAAGGAAGTGTTACGCCCCTTTGAAGTAGATTTGAGCGAAATAAAAGTGAAAGTAACTGGAACACATTTTAATGTTTGGGCTTATTCGGAAGATAAAAAAATCAGGGTTTCATTGGAAGAGGGAAGTGTAAATATTATAGACAAAGTCAATAATTTATATCCGTTGAAAGTTGGTCAGAGTGCCGAATACGACAGAGAATCAGGCAAATGTAAAATTAGTAAAATGAACGATATAAATTTGTATACAGCTTGGCGTACCAAAAGTCTTAATTTTTATCGCACTCCACTCAAAGAAATAATAAAAACCTTGGAAAGACAGTATGAAGTGAAGTTTGAAGTTAAAGATAGTAGTTTGTTAGCCTACAAATTTAGCATTTCGACAAGCAAAATAAATATCAACGAAATTATCAACGATTTGGAGAAAGTATCGAAAATTAAATTTGTAAAGAAAAATGAAAATAATTTCATTATTTCGACTATGAATTAACCTATTCGACAACTAAATCGATTCAATTATAACCTGTTGCATATACAAAATGATAGTTTGTATTTCGACAGGTTATATTTTTTTTAATTTACACTCATACCTTTTATCAATTAGTGTGTTTACTGAAATACTAATTTGAAAAACTAACTTTTAAAATCACAAGTGCATGAAAAAAAGAAGACAATTGGCAAAAGTCATTTTGCTATCCTTCTTTCTGGCTGGTTTTGCAATGAATGCAACTGCCCAGAAAGTAACGCTTTCGTTTCAAAACGAAACATTCGAGAAAGTGTTAAACTCCATTAAACAACAAACTGGTCTATCGCCTGTGTTCAGCGAACAGATTGTAGACTTAAACCGAAAGGTAAGTATCAATGTAAATGCAGTTCAGGCTGATGAGGCAATGAAACTGTTGTTAAAAGACACCAAACTCGACTACGAAATCAAGAACAACAAATTGTACTTGATGGAAAAAAAGTCGACAACAAAACCCGAAAAGTCTGGAAGTCCAAAAAAAATTACCGGACTTATCACCGATGCTAATGGCGAACCGATTATCGGAGCAAGTATTTTGGTAAAAGGACAAAATGCAGGTGCAATTACCAATAACGACGGTAAATTTAGTTTAGATGTGCAATCTAACGACAAATTACAAATTTCGTATATTGGGTATGTATCAGAAGAAATTTTGGTCGACAATCAAAACTATTACAAAATTAAACTCAACGAGGACAATAAAACCCTCGACGAAGTTATAGTAGTAGGTTATGGTTCGATGAAAAAGAGCGACTTAACTGGTTCAGTTTCATCTGTTAAAGCACAACAATTAAGTTCATATCCAGCATCGGGAGCGGTACAAGCTTTGCAAGGTCGTGCTTCGGGTGTTCAAATTTCTTCCAACAATGGAGAACCTGGAGGTTCGATTACCGTTAAAATCAGGGGTGGTTCTTCTGTAAACGCAAGCAGTGAGCCTTTGTATGTTGTCGATGGTTTTCCGGGTGCTTTCTTACCTCAACCCGAAGATATTGAATCACTTGAAATTCTCAAAGATGCCTCATCAACAGCTATTTATGGTTCGCGTGGTGCCAATGGTGTAATTATGATTACTACCAAAAAAGGAAGTAAAGGCAAAGTTAAAATTGAATATAATGGTTCATATTCCGACCAATCTGTAACAAAACGAATTGATTTGTTGAATGCACAAGAATTTCTGGATTTCAATAAAGCATTTTATCCAACCTATGTTAGCGATGGATTTAATACAGACTGGCAAGATGTTATTTTTAAAAAAGGAAACGTTCAAACTCACCAGTTATCGCTGGCTGGCGGCTCTGACAATGCAAATTACTATGTTTCAGGTTCGTACTATGATCAAAAAGGCCTTATTCTAGGATCGGGTTTCAACAAAATGTCGATTACAAGTAATGTAAATTTAAAGGTTAGCGAAAAATTAAATGTTGGTGTTAATCTATTTGCACAACGTACTGGTCAAGATGGAGTAATTACTCAAGAACCTTCGGGTGGCGCCAGTCAGGCGGGAGTTATTGGCTCAGCTTTGCGTTTTATGCCCGATCAGGGAATTTACAAACCAGACGGAGTTACTTACTCACTTGCCAAATTGGGCGACCCAATTGATAATCCCTATACTATTCTTCATGATAATACCAGAAACGTAGTTAGCGATCGTTTTCAGGCAAATCTTTCAGGAGAATATTTTATCTTGAAAAATCTTAGTTTCAAATCTACTTTGGGGATTACCACCAATAGCGATAGAACAGGAAATTATGCCTCTTCATTGACAAGTGCTGCTGCCGGAAAAGGGAGTGCCAGTATGAATGCATTGAAAAACAGCTCGGTTGTGTCAGAGGATTATTTCAACTTCAACCAAACCTTCGCCGAGAACCACAAAATCAACGTAATGGCTGGTTATTCTTATGCCTACGACCGATATGAAACTTGGGGAGCTTCTGCCAATGCTTTTATTACAGATGCTTTCTCGTTTTGGAATATGGGTGGTGGTACCGAAACTCCTTCAATGGCAACCTCTAACCTGACCGATGATAAGTTAACTTCATTCTATGGTAGATTGAATTATTCGTTTAGCAATAAATATCTCGTAACAATTACTTCCCGCTACGATGGTTCTTCAAAATTCAGCAAGAATCACAAATGGGCATTTTTCCCTTCGGGTTCGTTTGCTTGGAATATGCACAATGAGGAATTTATGCAAAACCAAAAATTGATCAGTCAGTGGAAATGGCGTGCTTCTTATGGTGTAGTTGGTAATCAAGCTATTAATTCTTATCAAACCTTGGCAAAATTGTCCCCTGTACTTTCGGTGGTAAATGGTGTTCCAGTGAATGCAGTAATGCCAACCGCAGTTGCCAACGACAATCTAAAATGGGAAAGTACCACCTCAACCAATATCGGAACTGATATTAGTTTTCTGAAAAATAGAATCAGTTTAACTGTTGATGCTTACCGCAATGTAACCAGTGATTTGCTGTTTTTAGTAAACTTACCTCCTTACGCAGGTATTGCTAACCAAATTCAGAACATTGGAAAAATTGAGAATAAAGGATTGGAATTCAGTGTAAATAGTAAAAATATTACTGGAAAATTTGAATGGAGTACCGATTTTAATATTTCAATCAATAGAAATAAAATTTTGGAACTTCCAGGCAATAAAGATATTCTTTACGGAAACGCACCCGGACATTGGCCTGGTTTTGCAAACGCTCGTATCATGAGAGAAGGTGAAGCGTTGGGTAGTTTCTATGGTTATACTTACGATGGTGTTTATCAGGCTGGTGACACATTTATCCCTGGAGCAGGTTTTGAACAAATGGCTGGAGGCGAAAAATACAAAGATATGGATGGTATGGGTACCGATGGAAAACTTACAGGGCAACCAGATAATATTTTGAATACTAATGATCAGAAAATCATTGGCAATCCAAATCCTGATTTTATATTTGGTTTCAATAATGAATTCAAATTCAAAGGTTTCGATCTTACCATTTTTATAAACGGTTCGCAAGGCAACGATATTTATAGCTATCAACTTCAAGAATTGGAAAACTTAGGTGCTTACGGTTACAATACTACCAGAGAAGCGTTAAAAAGCTGGTCGCCGACCAATACTAACACAAACGTTCCAATTAAAAATATTTCACGTTCGTTGAAACCAAGTTCGAGATGGGTCATGGATGGTAGTTATATTAGAATTAAAAATATTATGTTCGGTTATAATTTGCCAAAAACGATCACTCAAAAATTGCAGATTCAAAAGGTTAGATTTTATGTAAGTGGTCAAAATTTGTTCACTATTACCAAATACAGGGGTTTTGATCCAGAGGTAAATTACAGAACATCAAATTCTAATCAAGGAACTGACTATGCCAGTTATCCTATGGCAAAATCAATTACAGTAGGTTTGAACGTAGGTTTCTAACAATTTAAATATATTATACAAATGAAAATATTAAAATATATAGTACTCGCATTAGTACTGAGTACCGGATTTTATGGTTGTACTGACTTGAACGAAGAACCAGTTGGTATTTTAGCTCCCGAAGGTTTTTTCAAAACAAAAAGAGATGTTCAAGCTGCAGTTCTTGCCTTTAACGGAGCGTTGGCGAACGAGAATTTATATGGTCGTCAATATCTTTCAGCACTACTTTTCAGAGATGACATGTGCGATCTTGCGGTGGCAAATGCCGATCGTGGTTTTGTAAATGATTTTAATGGCTTAAATTCAAATAACTCAATGATGAGATTGATGTGGAATCAGTTTTATGTAGCTATTGCAGCTGCAAATACTGCCGAAGCTGGTGCAATATCATTGAAGTTAAGCGATGAGGACATCAATCCACTCATTGCAGAAAGTAGATTCAATAGGGCATTTTGTTATTATCAATTGGTTCGTTGTTTTGGCGATTTACCTTATATCGACAAACCAATTTCTGATCCATCTACTGTTGCAGCTATTTTACGAACTCCTGAGAGCAAAGTGTACGAAAATATTATCGCTGATCTTGAGTTTGCAAAAAAATGGCTTCCCAACACTCAGCCTTCTGATTGTCGATCACGACCAACAAAGGGTTCTGCTGCATCTTATTTAGCCTCAGTATATCTTACAATTAAAGATTTTCCAAAATCTTATGCTGAAGCAAAATATGTAATTGATAATAAAGCAACTTTCAAATATGAACTTGAAACCGATTATCAAAATTTATTCAAGGCCGTAAAAACAGTAAATTCTATCAAAGAAACCATTTATTCTATAGATTTTTTGGCTGTTATATACGGTGGTTCTGCCAATGGTGGAGGTAATTACAATGACGATATCATGGCTGCAATGATGCTACCAAAGGATTACAATGCTGGATTTGGTTCAATTGTACCCAAAATTGCAGTTTACAATTCGTTTAACGCTAACGATTATAGAAAAGCAGTAAGTTTTGATACAATTCTTAACGGAAAATTTTATACGACTTGGGCTGAGAAAAGACCACATATAGCTAAGTTTACAAGATATCCAGGAGATGCACCCATTACTAGAGCCTACCGATATTCTGACAACAATTATCAAGATATGCGTTATGCCGAAGTATTGCTAATTGCTGCCGAAGCCTTATGTGAAGTGAAAAATGGACCTACACCCGAAGCAGAGAATTATGTCGATTTAGTTAGAATTAGAGCTCGCAATGCTGCTGGAACTATCAGAACCTATCCAACTTCGGTAGCAACTGGTTTAGCAAAAGATAAATTCATCGATTTGGTTATGGAAGAACGAAGAATTGAATTTGGTTTTGAATGGAAACGCTGGTTCGATATCAAACGCCGCGATTTAGGTGATATCGTGTTCAAAGGAGCAAACTCAACCGAGCCTCATGCAACATTCGATAAAACTCGCGATTATTTATTCCCAATTCCACAAACGACAATTGATGTGAATCCTAATATCTCACAGAATCCTGGATATAGTAAATAATCGAAATTTGATTTCTA
Organism: Bacteroidales bacterium; assembly: GCA_038222885.1. GTDB lineage: Bacteria > Bacteroidota > Bacteroidia > Bacteroidales > Paludibacteraceae > Paludibacter. Next base: position 14,743 of record JBBRHJ010000064.1, read on the forward strand.
CATAATATTATACGACCAATTTCAATAATTGAAATTGGTCGTATTTTCATTTAGAAGCTACATACTACATATTATTGTGATAAAATGGTTTATCCATGCAATTTTAAAATTTGAGTTTTAATTTACATGGATATAATATCAGAATAGCATTGTCAAAAGAAATCAAATACTTAAAATAAGAACCATTTAAATACTAAAAATG
>JBBRHJ010000065.1:0-14848 GCA_038222885.1 Bacteroidales bacterium
AGAAAAAGAAATTTGAAATTGAGAAGAGAGAAAACGAAATTATTTATTCAAAGGCTATCAAAGCCGGTAAAAGAATCTATTATTTAGATGTAAAAAAGAGTCGGAATGAAGATTTATTTTTAGCTATAACTGAGAGTAAGAAAAAGGTAACAGGCTATGACGAAGATGCACAGGTTACCTACGAAAAACATAAAATTTTTCTTTATAAAGAAGATTTCGATAAATTTATTGAAGGTCTTGAGGATGTAGTAAGCTTTATCAAACGCGAACAAGGCGAGGCTCCTCAACGCGAAACATATATAGCTGAGAAGGGTAAAGAAGAAGAGATAGGTACAGGCGAAGGCGAAGGTAAAGAAGAAGATAAAGAAGAAGGAAAATCAAAAAGTTTCTTTGATAAATTCAAATTTTAGCGTCATTCCACACAAAAACTTTTAAATTTAAGTCGAATTTACAATCAGAAATCTTGTTCAAAGTCTTTTGACTTAGCATATTTTTGGTGAGTAGAAGTTCGACTTAATTTGTTAGTTACACATTCCAAGTCCAAATATTCAACACAAAATAAGCATCGATGAAAAGTTTTGCAAGCGACAATTACTCTGGTATACATCCTGAAATTTTACAGTCAATCCAAGAAGCCAATTTCCATCACGAAATATCTTACGGCGATGATAATTACACTTCAAAAGCTGACCAGATTTTTGAACAATTGTTTGGGAAAGTGAAAGTTCTTTACTCTTTTAACGGAACGGGTGCCAATATTATCAGTTTGAAATGTTGTACCTTACCCTTTCAAGCGATAATATGTGCTGAAACAGCACACATCAATGCCGACGAATGTGGTGCTCCTACTCAAAACATAGGCAGTTCGCTCATTACCATTAAAACTCCTAATGGAAAATTGACTCCTGAGCTAATTCAACCTTTTCTGTCGAGAATTGGAAATGTGCATAACACGCAGCCGAAAACTATTTCGATAAGTCAAAGTACTGAGTTAGGAACAGTTTACAGCATTGCCGAACTGAAAACACTTTGTGACTTTGCTCATCAGAATGGACTTTATGTACATTTGGACGGTGCTCGTATATCCAATGCTGTAGCCAGTTTGGGCATAAGTTTAAAGGAAGCCACCGTAGATTGTGGTGTTGACATTATGAGTTTTGGAGGGACAAAAAACGGAATGATGATAGGTGAAGCTGTATTAATTTTTAATGAAGATTTGAAAGCAAATGCTCCTTATTATCAAAAACAAACTGCTCAATTGTTTTCTAAAAACCGTTTTATTGCAGCGCAATTCGTTGCCTTATTAACCAATAATTTATGGAAGCAAATGGCAACCCATGCCAATCAAATGGCTCAACTACTTGCTGCCGAAGTTCAAAAAATTGAGGGCGTAACGATAACTCAATCAGTAGATGCAAATGGTGTTTTTGTAATTATACCGCGCTATGTAATAGAACCTCTGCAACAGAAATACAGATTTTATGTTTGGAATGAACAGACAGCTGAATTAAGATGGATGTGTTCCTTTGATACCACTGAAAATGAAGTTCTCGATTTTGTAAATACTTTAAATGAGCTAGTGAATCAATAAATTTCGTTTTTCCTGCTTCATATTTTGCCTTTAACTGCGTTTTGCTCTTTCCTTAATTTTCAGTACTTTTGCACCCTAAATTTTTCAAGTAAAATATATGTCATTAGTTACCGAGATACAACGCCGCCGTACATTTGCAATTATTAGCCATCCAGATGCTGGAAAAACAACATTAACTGAGAAGTTATTACTTTTTGGAGGGGCAATTCATGTGGCCGGAGCAGTAAAATCGAATAAAATCAAAAAAACTGCCACTTCCGACTGGATGGAAATTGAAAAACAACGAGGTATTTCGGTTGCCACTTCGGTAATGGGTTTTGAATATCGCAATTATAAGATTAATATTCTTGATACGCCTGGTCACCAAGACTTTGCCGAAGATACTTATCGGACCTTGACAGCTGTTGATAGCGTAATTATTGTAGTTGATACTGCCAAGGGTGTGGAAGCACAAACACGCAAATTGATGGATGTGTGTAGAATGCGTAAAACACCCGTTATGATTTTTGTGAATAAAATGGATCGCGAAGGTAAAGACCCATTCGATTTGCTCGATGAACTTGAAGCAGAACTTGGCATCCATGTTCGTCCTTTGAGTTGGCCTATCAATCAAGGTTTTTCATTCAAAGGAGTCTACAACATCTACAAAGAAAATTTAGAACTTTATACGCCTAATAAACAGACAATTAGTGAATCGATAGAAATAAAAGGAATTGAAAGCTCCGTGTTGGATGAATTGGTGGGAAATGTCGATGCAGCCAAACTTCGGGAGGATATGGAATTAATCAACGGAGTTTATTCTAAGTTTGATGTCGATAAATACTTGGCTGGAGAACTGGCGCCTGTTTTTTTTGGTAGTGCGTTGAATACTTTTGGTGTAAAGGAATTGCTCGATTGTTTTGTAGAAATTGCTCCTTCTCCCCGTCCTATTCATACTCAAGAGAGGGAAATAGATCCTTACGAGGAGTCATTTTCTGGCTTTGTGTTTAAAATTCATGCCAATATGGATCCAAACCACCGCAGCTGTATTGCTTTTATCAAAGTTTGCTCTGGTAGGTTTGAACGCAATGTAAATTACAAGCACGTTCGTCATGCTAAAATGATGCGTTTTTCGGCTCCTACAGCGTTTATGGCCCAGAAAAAAGAAACTGTTGATGAAGCTTTTGCAGGAGATATAGTTGGTTTACCCGACACTGGCAATTTTAAAATTGGCGATACCTTGACTTCTGGCGAAAACCTACATTTCAAAGGAATTCCAAGTTTTTCGCCTGAGATGTTCAAGTATATTGAAAATGCCGATCCTATGAAAACCAAACAATTGGACAAGGGTATTAATCAATTGATGGATGAAGGTGTGGCTCAATTATTTGTAAATCAATTCAATAATCGTAAAATTATTGGTACAGTTGGGCAACTTCAATTTGAGGTAATTCAATACCGATTGTTGCATGAATATGGTGCTCAATGTCGTTGGGAAAACATTTCATTGCATAAAGCTTGCTGGATAGAAAGTGATGATAAAGTGGAACTCGAAAATTTCAAAAAGAGAAAAGCACAGTATATGGCGGCCGATAAAGAAGGGCGAGATGTATTTTTGGCAGATTCTGGTTATGTACTACAAATGGCTCAGAATGATTTCAAAAATATCAAATTCCATTTTTCATCAGAGTTTTAGAAGAACGCTATAAAGCACAAGTTATTATAAAATGCAAATGCCTGATTAACAAGATATAGTGATATGCTTTTGTTAATCAGGCATTTGCTTTATTAAACACGACCTTGAAACTATTTGTTATTTGGTTTTCAATATATTCTCCAATTTTATCAATTCATCACGTAATTGAGCAGCTTCGAGGAATTCCAACTTTTTAGCTGCATCTTGCATGGCTTTTTTTGTTTTTGCAATGGCTTTTTCAAGTGCTGGCTTACTCATGTATTGCACTACAGGATCGGCAGCCAAACTACGACTTGAATCTGGTTCAACATAAGCATTTGGCTCTACTTTACTGAATGAGTTTCGTTCACCTTTAGTGATTGCTGTTGGAGTAATGCCGTGAAGATCATTATATGCCAACTGTTTTTCACGTCGCCGATTGGTTTCGTTAATCGTTTTCGACATACTTTCGGTTATTTTATCGGCATACATTATCACTCGTCCATTTAGGTTTCGGGCAGCCCGTCCTGCAGTTTGCGTTAACGACCTGTGCGAACGCAAAAAGCCTTCTTTATCAGCATCTAATATCGCCACCAACGAAACTTCGGGTAAATCAAGCCCTTCGCGCAACAAATTGACACCCACCAACACATCATAAACTCCTCTTCGCAAGTCTTCCATAATTATTACCCTGTCCAGCGTATCAACATCGGAATGAATATAATTACAACGCACGTTCATTTTGGCTAAATAATCGGTAAGCTCTTCGGCCATACGCTTGGTGAGCGTAGTTATCAGCACGCGTTCATCTTTCTCAACTCGCAATTGAATTTCCTCTAATAAATCATCTATTTGGTTTAAACTTGGGCGAACATCAATTATTGGATCCAATAATCCGGTCGGTCTGATCAACTGATCGATGATTATTCCTTCACTTTTAGCCAATTCATAATCGGCCGGAGTGGCACTTACGTAAATGGTCTGTGGATTAAGTCCCTCAAATTCTTCAAACTTCAAAGGACGATTGTCTTTAGCCGAAGGCAAACGGAAACCATACTCTACCAAATTTTCCTTTCGGGCAGCATCGCCGCCAAACATAGCTCGAATTTGAGGCAGAGTGACGTGACTTTCGTCAATTACCATCAAATAATCTTTTGGAAAATAGTCGAGTAAACAGAAAGGCCGAGTGCCTGGAAGACGACCATCGAAATAGCGCGAATAATTCTCAATCCCCGAACAATAGCCTAATTCTTTAATCATTTCCAAATCGTATTTTACCCTTTCGTAAATACGTTTTGCTTCATAATTTTTACCCACCGATCGAAAATGGTCAACTTGCGCATTCATATCTCGTTCAATAAATTGAATGGCAGAAGCTATTCGCTCCTTGGTAGTAACAAATATACTTGCTGGATAAATTTTGTAAGCATCAAAATGGTCAATGACATGGAAATTAATAGGTTCCAAGGTAAAAATCTCGTCAATCTCATCGCCCCAAAAAACTACACGTACAATAAAATCAGCATAAGCTGGAAAAATATCCACCGTATCGCCTTTCACCCTGAAATTACCACGAGCAAGTTCTATTTCATTTCGAGTATATAAACAATCGACCAAAGTACGTAAGAAATCATTCCGAACGAGTTTCATACCTCGCTGAATTTCAATTAGATTACTTGTAAAATCTTCAGGATTCCCAATACCATACAAACATGAAACCGACGAAACTACTATCACATCCCTTCTACCCGAAAGCAAAGAAGAAGTTGTGGCTAAACGCAGTTTTTCAATTTCCTTATTGATGGAAAGATCTTTCTCTATATAAACATCCGAAACGGGCAGATAAGCTTCCGGTTGATAATAGTCATAGTATGAAACAAAATACTCAACAGCATTATCGGGAAAAAATGCTTTAAATTCGCTATAAAGTTGTGCTGCCAAAGTCTTATTGTGGCTCAATACCAATGTTGGGCGATTAACTTGATTCACCACATTGGCTATGGTAAAAGTCTTACCCGAGCCAGTAACACCTAATAAAGTTTGATATGGAATTTGGCTATTCAAGCCCTCAAGCAATTGCTTAATAGCTTCGGGCTGATCGCCAGTGGGTTTATATGGAGAAGTGAGATTGAAGGACATTATGATGAACTTTATTGCGAGAAAAAACAGTTAAATAATAGTATACAGGTTGACAAGGAAACAAGTAAACGGCAATAAGAATTTACGATTTAAATATTTACAATTTAGAGACTTAAAAAGTGGATTTCAGATAGTAAACTTAAAATATCAAGATAATAATTTAATCTATTATTATCTAACATTTACTTTAAGATTATGTTTTATAAGAAATTAGGTTTTCTATTTTCAATTCGAGACTACTTTCAACCCTATAATAGAGGCTATCAGAGTAGTTATAAAAAATAATCGCCAAAAAGTAGCGGGCTCTTTAAATAAGAAAATCCCAACGAGAACAGTACCAACCGCACCAATCCCAGTCCAAACTGCATAAGCTGTTCCGATAGGGAGTACTTGGGTTACTTTTACAAGTAAATACATACTGATTGCTAAACTAATCAAAAATCCAATATACCAGTAGGTCGTTTCGATTCCCGTTGATTCCCTGGCCTTTCCCAAGCAAGCAGCAAAAGCGACCTCAAATAATCCTGCAATAATCAATAAAATCCAATTCATTTATATTCAGCTATTTTATCCAATTAATTCAAAATGTTATTTCGCAAAAGCAGAAGCCAAAGTTACTAAAAAAAAGCATCATTTAATTGATTATTTTACCCATTATCAAAAACTATAAAAGCCACAATAAGATTTTTGAAAATAAACTAACCACCCAGTGTGACTTTCTACTCATTAATTGTATATCCGAAGGCACGGAGCATTGCGAAGCATAGAGATTGATAATTTATTATTTCAAACTTTTAATATAAGGTTGTATTGAATTTACGAACTTTTGCAGATTTAAAACAAAAAAATCATTCATACTTTCCCAGTCAGTTTCATTAAATAAATTTAGACCAATTTGTTCAATTTTAATACGGCTCATTTTATTTTCTGGTAGCTCTTCCCAGACAAGTGCATTACCAAAAGTTTCTTCAATACCATGCTTATTGTTTAGAAGTTTCCTATAATACGTTTTATTTTTCTCCTTGCTTGACGTTGATATTGTAAGTTCAATTCTAACATGTGTTTTTGTGATAATAAGTGTGTAAGAAAGACCACCTATACCAGCTCCTGTTCCTAGCCAATGGTCTTTTGTAGGGTTAACATTTGCAAACAAATTAGTATGATTTAACGCTGGCAAAAGTTGTTGCCAATATTTCTTTCGTACTGAAAAACGATTTGACTCGGCTTTAAGTTCTATATTAGATAAATACTTAATAAATAACTCATCTTCAATTTCAAATAATGAAAGTAGTTTCTTTAAAATTGTAAATTTTGAGTTGTTATCTATATTAGATTCTATAAACCAACCATTAGTGATTTCTTGAGGGTATCTAAAATCAGATTCATTTCTTGTTATTTTAAGAACATCTTGGTTACTTACTAATAATTGTGAGTTCTTTTCATAAAGATTTCTAATTACATAAAAATGCATTTGAGCAATTGTATCTTCCTCAACTTTTGTATTTTCGAAGATAAAATATTCCAGTTTTTTATAGGTTGGATTATCAGCATCAAAAATATTCTGTTCATCCAATTCGTAAATATCGGTAATTTCAACATCTGGATACTCCCATATTTTCAAGAATCGTTCATATATAATTCGCTGTCTTTCTTTATACATATCGACATCCCATCTGGATAATGTTCTCAAATATGAATTCAGCCATAATCTACTGAATTGATAACCTTGCTCACTTTCATTAAAATTCATTTCTTTTTTTTCTAGAAATGATTTATTACTCAATGCTCCATTGTTTCCAGAAAGTGTCAGGTTGCCAATGGTGTTTAAGTACTTTTCTTTAAAGAGAAAAAACTCCTCAGAAGACAATTCTGAATTCCAATTTTCATTGGGATTTCTTGGAAAAATATGTTCAATCGTTATTTGCTCATTATTTGTATCTACATATTCACGGTTATTGAAATTCTCTAACATTTCAAACAAATAATTTCTATTTTTAGGTTGAGTGTTATACAAATCCTTATCTTCCAAGGCAGTTTTTAAATCTTCATTACTTGGAAATTTTGCACTTCCTTTCTTTTTGAGTAAAGCCTTTGCAATTGAATCATAATACTCCTCAGTATCTACTTCGGAATATAAGGTCATAAATATTTTATTTAAAGCACTAGTAGGTAATCCAACAATAAACCTTCTCCAAACATAGCTTTGAATGAGTTTAAGGACTTTTATTAATTCACTATTCGTAAGTAAGCCATTTTCAGCATCTTCAAAAATTTGAAGTAAAAAAGGATAAGCGACATTAATCTCTAATCGATTGATGTATTCTAACTCCTTTCTGATGTTAACATCTGTAACCGATGAAGGATTTACGATTTTTTTATAATGTATGGATAAAGATTTAATCTTTTCTAGCTCTTGATGGTAGGCTTCGTCTTTTTTGTTGATGTAGAGGTTTTTAAACTCAGCATAAACTTTATTTTTATTTGGTATCTTTTTGTTGCGAAGCGTTAAGTAATCTCTTATGTAGTCTGAAACTAAAGAATTTTGTTTTACTAAATCTTTTGCATTTTCTTCTATTGGATTCCAGATGGTTTCAAACACTCTGATTTGGTCTTTGGGCGGTAAATCCATTAATATAAAATTCCGGATTAAATCAGACTGTGATAAATCTAATCCTGTAGAATTCAAACTTTCAAAAATACGTTGTGGGTCATCTTTATCTCTTTCTAAAGAAATCTCTACAAATATCAAACGGTTTAATCCCTTTAAAATCAATTCAAAATTATCCTCATTGATAGTACTTCTAAAGTAGTTGTAATTCTCTATAACATTTGAAAATGTATTTGATTCGCGCTCATTACCAAGCATAATAGTTTTAAAAGCTAATGAATTAGAATCAGTTTGTTTCAGTTTTAATTTACTAGACTCATTCTTAACATATTGGTTTGTAAGAAACATATTATATAGTCGTTCTGCATCTTGAGGTTTACCATTATCTTTTGCAAATCGGTAAAGTGCAACATATAAAATGTTAATGGTGGTTAGACGTTGCTGACCATCTATAATAACCAATTCTTTCACTTCACTTGTGCTGTATGTACCTTCATGCACAAATACAATACTGCCAATAAAATGCGTACCTCTATCCTCTGTTTCTACCGAAATAATATCATTCAGTAATTGTTTACACTCACTATTAGTCCAATCATAATTTCGTTGATATACTGGGATTACAAATTGTATATTCGGAGCTTGTAAAAAATAATTTATCTGCAATTCATTTGCCTTCATAATACTTTGTATTTTCTTAATTTATATTTCTTCTTTGGATTAATGTTAGCAATGTCAATCATTTTTATGATTGAGAATAACTTAACTAAAAATCTCCGATACACCCATTTTTAAGATAGAGTCCAAGTAATTAATTTCAAATTAACATTGCAAATATAAACATATATTTTTATTAACTCGTCAAACAAACTGATAATTTTGTAAAACGGGTAAACATGAAACGAACGCTAAACATTAAACCCTGAACACCAAACTTTTTTCAAAATTCATTTGCTAAATAAAATTATTGTTCGTACTTTTGCGAACTACGAACAACACTCACCTATTAAACGATGAAAGAAAGCAAAAATAAAGATTACACAATTGACAACGAGCAGCTAGCCCGTTTTGCAAAAGCGATGGGTCATCCGGCAAGGATTACAATTCTACTTTATTTGGCTTCGTTGGATAGTTGTTTCTTTGGGGATATTCACAAGGAATTGCCCATTGCCAAAGCCACTGTATCACAACATTTAAAAGAATTGAAAGATGCCGGTCTTATTCAAGGTGAAATTGAAACTCCAAAAGTAAAATACTGTATCGACCAGAAAAACTGGGAGAAAGCACAGACTTTATTTGAAGGCTTCTTTGCTGTAAAAACTAAGAAAATAAGCTGTTGCGAGTAGAAAAATAGGAAACGAGTAGACAAGGAAACAAAGTAGACAAGTTAACAAGAAAACAAGTAAACTCTTACTCCCCTTCAGGGGTTGGGGGCAAACAAATATAATTTATATGAACATTCAAGTATTAGGAACAGGCTGTCCGAAGTGTAAATCACTCGAAAAAGCCGTGCGCGAAGTTGTCGAACAAAACAACATTGATGCTACCATCACCAAGGTAGAAGACATCGTAGAAATTATGAATTTCAATGTCTTGACCACTCCAGCCTTGGTCATTGATGGGAAAGTAGCTATTAAGGGCAGAGTTCCTTCGAACAGCGAACTCAAAGATTTATTAACCAATAAAGTATTCAGGATATGAAAAAAGTAATTTCAATTTCAGTTATGCTATTTATGATGGTAGCATTTTTCAGTGTAAATGCTATTGAACCGCAAAGAAACACAGCAAAAGCTCTTGCCAACGCAGCTACAGTGGAAGTATATTATTTTCATTTCTCACGTCGCTGTGCCACCTGTCAGGCAGTAGAAAAAGAATCTGAAAAAGCAATTGCAGCGCTCTATCCAGCTCAGTATAAATCGGGGAAAATTACGTTGAAATCTGTCAATTTAGACGAGGACGGAAGTAAAGCCCTCGCCGAAAAATGTAAAGCAGATGGACAAGCTCTCTTAGTTATCAGTGGAAACAAACGCTTTGATCTAACTGATAAGGCTTTTATGTACGCCAGAACTAGTCCTGAAAAATTGAAGAAAGAATTAAAGAAAATAATTGATCCATTAATAAAATAATTTGAAAATGTAGTAATTTGAAAATGTGAAAATGAAATAATCAACTCTTCAAAAAATAATAGTCATTATATAAGTTGAAATATTTATTCTCCAATTGTATTAAAAAAGAATTAAACGCAAAGGACACAAAGTAAAATACGCTTATTCTTTTATAATCAAATATTCATAAAGTACGCAAAGTGAAAAACTATTAAGTTTTTCTTAGCGACTTTGTAACTTAGCGTTCTTGGCGTTCAAAAAGATTATTCGATTAAAATTTTGAATTAATATAAACCCTAAAATATAAGTGCCAATTTGAAAATTAGCACATCCGCAAATTTTAAAATTATGGAAATTCTGCAAAGTATATTGGATAATTCGCAATATGCATTCGTAACAGCATTTATTTTGGGATTGATGACAGCCATTAGCCCCTGTCCATTGGCTACAAACATTTCGGCCATAGGATTTATCAGCCGCGATATTGTTAAAAAGGAAAAAGTATTTTTAAACGGCTTGATTTATACTTTGGGGAGGGCATTCAGTTATACAACATTGGCGCTGATTATCTTCTTTGGAGCAAGCAAACTCAATATATCCATGCTTTTCCAGGGATGGGGCGAGAAGATTTTAGGTCCTATTTTAATTATTATCGGTTTATTTATGCTCGATGTGATTAAGTTTAAACTCCCTGGTTTTTCAAATCTTACCGATAAGTTGGGCGAAAAAAGTAAAGGCAGTTATTGGAGCACTTTTCTATTGGGAGTGGTGTTTGCTTTGGCATTTTGTCCTTATAGTGCCGTATTGTATTTTGGTATGCTTATCCCAATCACTGTAACAAGTGCAAGTGGCCTATACTTACCAATATTATTTGCTATTGCCACTGGTTTACCTGTTATTCTTTTTGCATGGTTATTGGCTTACGCCGTTAGAAATGTGGGTAAACTTTACAATCAAATTAAAATCTTTGAGCTTTGGTTTAGGCGAGTTGTTTCTGTGATTTTTATTGGAGTTGGTACTTATTATGTAGTTATATTTTTCTTATAGATATTATTTTCACACCATAAATCCTAAACCAATAAGTGATATCTCACAATGTAATAGCACTTAAAATATAGCAGTTTATTATATCTTATGTTTCAGACCGAAAATCGGTCGAAAACTACTGGAATATTAGCTGTTTGACCGCTTTATTCGGTCTGTCAGATAAGAAAAATCTAAGTTGTATTTTTAAAAAATATAAAACAAACAATATAGCTCGTAAGGCCAAACTACCATTGAATTCAAAATGAAAAAAAACAATAGAATCAGACTAATAACTGGAATTGCGTTAGTTTTGCCCTCGTTGATACTTCTATATCTGTATTTACAACCCTTGGTCGATCTATTCACTTATGATTTATTGGGTTTAAATCCAGATTCACACATAGGGACTTCGGTTAATTTCTTTTTCTACGACACGATTAAAATCCTGATTCTGTTGTTTTTAATTAGTTCGTTGATGGGAGTTGTGAATGCATATTTTCCCATCGACCGTCTAAGAAACTACCTAACTACCCGGAAACTCTATGGTTTTCAGTATTTTTTCGCCTCGTTCTTTGGTGCAGTAACTCCTTTTTGCTCCTGCTCATCCATTCCGTTATTTATAGGTTTTGTAAAAGGAGGTATTCCACTGGGAGTAACTTTTTCATTCCTAATCACTTCGCCTTTAGTGAATGAAGTGGCTGTGGCTATGTTTCTTGGACTTTTCGGGCTAAAAGCTACACTTGTATATGCAGTAAGTGGTATTTTATTAGGAACTATTGGAGGTTATATTCTTGGGAAATTCAAGCTGGAAAGCTATCTAAGCGATTGGGTAAAGCAAATTCAGGCTGAATCGGAACAAGAATCAGCAGTTTGGGAAGGTGAAAAAACAGCCTTTATCGACCGATTGCCTTATATTATTAAAGACGGTTGGGAAATAGTGAATAAAGTGTTGGTTTATGTGCTGATTGGAATTGCCATTGGGGCTGCCATGCACGGTTATGTTCCTGAAAACTTTTTTGCTCAATATCTTTCGGCTGATAAATGGTATGCAATTCCCATGGCGGTTATCCTTGGAGTGCCAATGTATGCCAATGCAGCCGGAATTGTACCAGTTATTCAGGTTTTTGTAGCCAAAGGAGTTCCATTGGGAACAGCCATTGCTTTTATGATGGCAGTGGTGGGATTGTCACTTCCAGAAGCAACTTTACTTAAAAAAGTGATGACTTGGAAACTGATTGGAATTTTCTTTGGAACGATTTCAGTTTTTATTATCATGTTGGGATATTTGTTCAATATAATATTATAAATATTACCTAAATCACTTAATAAGGAAGCACAATTACTACTTCTTATCAAATCAAATCTCAAATTTTAATCTAACAAGAAAATTATGAAAGTTTTAATTCTTTGTACCGGAAATTCTTGCCGTAGCCAAATGGCTCATGGCTTTTTACAATCGTTCGATAAAAGCATATCTGTTTGCTCTGCCGGAACTGAGGCAAGCGGAAGACTCAACGAAAAAGCTGTTAAAGCAATGGCTGAAATAGGTATAGATATCAGCCATCATACATCCGACTCAGTTGAAAAATACCTGAATGACGAATGGGATTATGTAATAACAGTTTGCGGTGGAGCTAACGAAAACTGTCCCGCATTTATGGGTAAAGTTAAACATCGCTTACATATTGGTTTTGATGATCCTAGCCACGCAATCGGGACTGATGAATTTATTTGGAGTGAGTTTATTAGAGTTCGAGATGAGATAAGATTAGGATTCTACAAATTTTATGTTGAACAGATTAAACCACAATCGTAATGAATAAGCCTCAAGGGATTTCGTTCTTCGACAGGTATTTAACGCTTTGGGTTGCAATATGTATAGTGGCAGGAATTGCTTTGGGTATATTTCTACCCATTGTGCCTGAAACATTGGGTAGATATGAATATGCAAATGTATCAATACCCATTGCTATTTTAATCTGGATAATGATCTTCCCTATGATGCTAAAAATTGACTTTGCAAGCATTGTTGATGCAGTAAAAATGCCAAAAGGACTTACTGTTACTCTGGTAGTTAATTGGCTCATCAAGCCTTTTACTATGTTTGCAATTGCTTGGTTGTTTTTCTATGTTATTTTAAAAACATTTATTCCCAAGGATTTAGCAAAAGAATATCTTGCAGGCGCGGTGCTTTTAGGTGCCGCACCATGTACCGCCATGGTATTTGTATGGAGTCAACTTACAAAAGGGAATCCTGCTTATACCTTGGTACAGGTTGCCGTTAATGATTTAATTATTCTGGTAGCATTTATTCCCATAGTAACGCTACTTTTAGGTGTTACAGGAATTGCAATACCCTGGAGTACACTTATACTTTCTGTAGTGCTTTTTGTAGTAATACCAATGGTTTTAGGCATGATTACTCGAAAGGTAATGGTAAAAAACAAAGGAATTGGGTATTTTGAAAATGTTTTTCTAAATAAATTCAGCACTACAACAATTTCAGGTTTACTATTGACACTGATTATAATTTTCTCGTTTCAGGGCGATAAAATTTTGAAAAACCCTTTCAACATACTTTTAATTGCTGTGCCATTAATCATTCAAACGTTCTTCATTTTTTTTATTGCTTACGGGTGGGCTTGGAAATGGAAATTACCCCATAACATAGCTGCTCCAGCTGCAATGATAGGAGCTAGTAACTTTTTTGAGCTTTCGGTAGCAGTTGCCATTGTATTGTTTGGGATGAATTCTGGGGCAACGCTTGCAACCGTAGTTGGAGTATTGGTCGAAGTACCAGTAATGCTGACACTAGTCAAAATTGCGAATAAAACTAGGAACAAGTTTTCACAATAAACTACATATTTTGAAAAAATGAAAAGCTTTGTTTTAATAGAAACAGGACTTTACATTTTAAAAGTATAAGAAATTCATATCACAATGTTGATTTTGGATTTAAGAAAAAAGTATATTGAAAAAAACTAGTAAATAAAAACTATTTATTTAGCTCTCAGATATTGAACAGGTACAGCTTCTTTGTTAATTTTTTGCAGTAAAAAATAGGGATTACGCAACAATTCACGTCCCAATAGCACCAAATCAGCCTGATCAGCGTCAAGGATTTCATCTATTTGAGTAACTGAAGTAATCATTCCCACAGCAGCCGTCATCATTCCAGTACTTTTTATTCGTTCAGCAAAAGGAACTTGATAGCCTGGAGCAACAGGAATTTGAGCGCTAAGAATATTTCCTCCTGAGGAACAATCTATTAAATCGACGCCCAAGTCTTTCAGTATTTTACTTAATTCAACTGTTTCTTCTGGATTCCAACCGCCCTCTGCCCAATCAGTAACCGATAGTCTAACAAAAAGTGGGAAATCTTTTGTCCAAACAGTTTGAACGGATTTTACAATTTCAATCAAAAATCGAATTCTATTTTCAAAACTTCCGCCATATTCATCCGTTCGAACATTACTTAAAGGCGATAGAAATTCATGAATGAGATAACCGTGAGCTGCATGAATTTCAAGTACTTTAAAACCAGCGTGTTTTACTCTAAAAGCTGCCGTTTTGAAAGCTTCAATTAGATTTTTAATTTCCTGCTGATTTAATTCGGTAGGCGGAATTTCATTTGGGTCAAATGCAATGGCTGAGGGAGCAACCGTTTCCCATCCACCTTCCATGAGCGAAAGTTGTTTTCCTCCATTTATAGGACTATCGTGTGA
>JBBRHJ010000066.1:0-14837 GCA_038222885.1 Bacteroidales bacterium
ATCGATTAAGAATAATTGTTGCAAGCCATGAACGGCCGAACCTTCAAATTTAACAAATGTATCACGCCAAAATCCTAAGGAATTTCCAAAAATATAGCGATCGGCAAAATTCAAACCGCCTGTAAAACCTAAAATTCCATCTACAATTAATAACTTTCGATGATTGCGGTAATTAACTTTACTACGACCTAAACGCAGCCTGAATGGTAAAAAAGATCGTAAATAAACACCTGCATCTCGCAAAGTTTGCAGATATATTCGCGATAAAAAGAAACTTCCCCAATAATCATAAATCATTCTTACTCGAATTCCCTGTTTCGCCTTTTCTATAAGTAATTCTCTTAATTCATTCGATATCTTATCATTACCAAAAATGAAGAACTCAACATGAATATGATTTTTTGCATTCCGTATGGCATCAAACATAGAGTCGAAAGTAGCTTTTCCATCCGACAACACTTCAATTGAATTATTCATATACGCCGAAGCATCACTATTCTGATAAAGCATTTTTATCAAATTTAGTTGATTACTATCAAGTAAATTATTTCCCAACTTATTGATATCAAAAACTTCATGATTTTCTTTTGAAGCAATACGTATACTTTTACTTGAAATTAACTTTTGCTTGCGATAAGTTTGTCCGAATATCAAGTAAATTATCAAACCCAACACGGGTATAAATAACAAAACCAATACCCAGGAAAGTGATTTTACCGGATTCCTGTTTTCGAGCAACAACACTGATATGGAAGTTATCAGGGTATAAACATAGAGTGTTATGAAAATTATAGCGATGATATTATTCATAATTCAGTTTCATTTAGTTACAAGGTTTTTATACATCTCAAAAAGTTAGGAAAGGCTCATTTTTTTTTTGCAAAAGTTCATGTTTGCTTATCATTTTTATAGTTTATCCACGAATGTCCATTATATTTTTCAAAACTTGATACATTAGCTTTAAATAGCGGAGCTGCAACACCTTCATTGACTGTCTGATTTGAAATTTCAACATTTGCCTCATCCCAAAGATTCATTTCGATAAAACTATTCAACAATTTTGCCCCGCCTTCCACCAAAATGGAATTTATATTAAGTTCGTATATTTTTTTAACGATATTATCCAAACTAGCCTTGTCAAAATCATCTTGGATAAACTCAACATTGGTCGTTGATGTCTTTTCTGAATTACTGAATATATAAGTTTGAACTTTAGCATCCAATAAATTAAAATTCAGAGGTATTAAACCTTGCCTATCCAAGGCGATTCGTATTGGATTTTTTCCAGTCCAGTTTCGCACCGTGAGCGAAGGATTATCCAAAAGTACAGTGTTGGTACTGACCAGAATAGACTGATTTTCAGAACGCATCTTATGGGTCAGAACCCGAGTAACTGGATTAGAAATTTGCAATGCTAGTTCTTCAGGACTTTGACGAATTTTGTCCATAAATCCATCTTTCGTCTGTGCCCATTTCAATGTAATATAAGGTCTTTTCATTTCGTGAAACATAAAAAAACGCTTATTCAATTCCCTACATTCAGTTTCTAACACGCCTACTTTCACCTCAATACCAGCATCCAACAATCGTTTTACTCCACGACCGGAAACTTTCTCGTTGGGATCATAAGTCCCAATTACTACACGGGGAATTCCACTTTGTATAATGAAATCGGCACAAGGTGGAGTTTTTCCATAATGCGAACAGGGTTCTAAATTTACATATAATGTAGATTCTTTCAATAACTCGGGATTCTTAACCGACTTTATAGCAATTGGTTCAGCATGTGGCTGACCATATTTATGATGATAACCTTCGCCAATTATTTCGCGTTGATAAACCAGCACAGCACCTACCATAGGATTTGGCGCAACATAACTTGCAGCATGATGAGCCAACCAAAGGCAACGTTGCATATATAATTCGTGCGTCTCAGTATTTTCAGTTACATTCTGTAATTGGTTTTCAGCCTCCAACATAATAAAATCTTATTTGAGTTGTTTTGGTTTATGTCCATTTTTTATATCTTTGTTCCATGCAACAAGCAATACAACATATCAAAGTCGAATTGAATGGTATTTTCTCTGTGGATGAAATTCAAAGTTTTACTTATATCCTTTTGTCACATATCACAGGATATTCAAAAGTTGAAATAATTGTAAACAAAAATACTATTTTTTCTGATGTTCAACGTGCAATGTTGAATACTTTTGTAAATAAACTTAAAATTCACACTCCTATTCAATATATTGTAGGCAAAACCGAATTCTATAGTTTCCCATTTTTGGTCTCGGATGCAGTCCTAATTCCTCGACCCGAAACCGAAGAATTAATCGAATGGATTGTTGAGTGCTGTGATAAAAAGAATGAGGTTCACATGCTTGATATTGGAACTGGTAGCGGTTGTATAGCAGTAACGCTTGCTTGCTTGTTTCCAAAAGCACAAGTTACTGCCTTCGATATTTCGGACGATGCTTTGAAAATTGCCACGAAAAATGCCGAATTAAATAAAGTAAAAGTTAATTTTCAAAAAGTAGATATTTTAAATGCTGAGAAATATTCTAAATCTGATTTTCAATGGGATATAATTGTAAGCAATCCACCGTACATCCCCAAAAGTGAACAAGCTGTAATACAACCCAATGTACTCGATCATGAACCCCATATTGCCTTATTCGTTCCTGATGCAGATCCTCTGATTTTCTATCGGAAAATAATGGAGTTTGCATTAAAACAGCTAAAAAAAGAAGGATATCTCTTCTTTGAAACACATCGGGATTGGGCGCATGAAATTGTTAAACTCCTAGTAGATAATGAATTTTGTAATGTTCAACTCCGCAAAGACTTATCGGGCAATGATAGAATGATAAAAGCACAAAAAGCATAAAATCATGTCAAAATGACCATTACAAATTAAACCTAGCTGCTATTTTCAGGTCTAACTAACAAAAGTAAATCAATTAACAAGTTTCAACAATAGTATTATAAATAATTTCACGTCATACAAACTTAAAAATGAACCTACCCGAAGCAGAAATACTACTTCAAATAAACGATAAACACCAACGGGATAAAGCATTTTCGGGTATTGTACAGTTGTATCAGGAACGACTTTATTGGCATATACGTAAGATGGTTCTGATACACGATGATGCGAATGATGTTTTGCAAAATACTTTTATGAAAGCTTGGAATGGATTGGATGGATTCAGAGGTGATTCCAAACTATCAAGTTGGCTTTACCGAATTGCAACCAATGAAACACTTACTTTTTTGGCAAATAAGCGATTGAAAAACTTGAATTTGATGGACGATGAAGAGACTTTATTAATTCAATCGCTACAAGCTGATTCTTATTTCGATGGTGATGAGATTCAGATGCTTTTACAAAGAGCAATCGTAACATTGCCCGAAAAACAAAGACTGGTATTTAATATGAAGTATTTTGAGGATATTACTTATGATCAAATGAGCGAAATTCTAGGTACTTCTGTGGGTGCACTTAAAGCATCTTATCATCATGCTGTGAAGAAAATAGAAAATTATTTGGAGAATAGAGACATGTAAGAACAGTTACAAGTAAAACAGTTACGAGTTACAAGTTTAATTAAAGAGTTATGGAAAAGAAAAAGAATATATTATTAGGTGATTTTAATAAAAAGTTGCCTTTTACAGTGCCCGAAAATTATTTTGATAAATTTTCAACCGACATTGAAGCCAATTTGATGATAAGACCCACACCAGTGAAACACTTACTTAAGCCGTGGATGTATATGGCAGCTATGTTTGTCGGTATTTTTGTAATAAGCTTATTATTCACATTTAAATCTGATAAACAGCAACTTACAAGTACTGATAACTACGAATTATATTTTGCATCGCAAGTAGATGAGTCGGACATAATGAATTATTATTTGAACGAAGAAAACAATCAATAGATTAAAATATACTAACATGAAGAATTATATACTTTTTTTCATCTTGTTTTTTACTACTCAACTTTTTGCACAACGAAATATGCGGGTAGATGAAATGCACAACCGCAAGTGGGAATTTATAGTAGATAAAGCGAACCTAACAAGCCAACAAGCTGAAAAAGTAAAACCTGCTTTTTTAGAATACGAAGCTGGTGTTTGGAAATTAATGGAAACACAAAGAGCTGACAACCATACTTTTAGAGAGAATACTAGCACAAAAGTCAGTGCCGATTACGAAAAAATAAATGAACAATATGTAATTGTAGAAGTGCAAAAAGCCAGACTGCTCGAAAATTATTATTTTAAATTAAAAAAACAACTTCCTGCTGAAATTATTTATAATTATTTTAGTGCAGAACGCTCATTTAGAAAGGAATTGATAAAAAATTGGGAAGGAAAAGGGAACATGAATCGCCGAAAATAATCACTCTTTGTGAATATTTTAGAAACAATTGTTTGTATCAACCCTAAATTATATTATCTTTGCAGACCGAAAAACAAGGTTCGTTGGCCGAGTGGTTAGGCGCCGGTCTGCAAAACCGTCTACGGCGGTTCGAATCCGCCACGAACCTCGAACCCCTCAAAACTCACTTCTTCAAAAGTTGTGAGTTTTGTTGTTTTATTGGCTTTCAGCAATCGTTTGCATAATATATTATAACTTGGTTTCAAATTTTCATAGTTTATACCCACATTTATTCTATTTTTGCAAACAAACCATATCAAATTTAATTAATGAAAATCCATTTCAATATTCACTACCATACCGAATGGGGACAAACTCTCTATTTAATAATATATTCTCCAAATTCTTCCACAAAGTCTGATATTTTAGCCATGAAGTGTGTTGACAAAACACATTGGGTATTAGAGTATTCGGTAGATAAACCAAAGAATTTAATTTATAAGTATGCAATTCGGAATACCAATGATACTTACGAAAATGAATTTGGTTCTAAACGAATTTTAGAACTACCTAAGAATCAAGGTTCTATTGATATTATAGATACTTTCAGACGACCTGCGGGCGATAGTCCATTTGTTACCGATATTTTCAAAGACTGCTTTTTCAAACGCAACTACCAAACCACAAAAAGCAAAAAACAAGGCAATTTATTACTTCAACTCAATTGTGCTCAAATAGAAGCTGATAGGTATTTCGCTATCATTGGTAATCAAGAAGCTTTGGGAAAATGGGATGTGAATAGAAAAGTAAGACTCGATGAAACTAATTATCCATTGTGGGAAGTTGAATTAGATGCGAGTGAGTTAAAATTTCCCGTAGAATTTAAATTCCTGATTGTAGATGCTACTACCGATGAAGTTTTAGCTTGGGGAGGTGGACCGAACCGAAGAATAGAATCAATTGATAACGAAGTATTTACTATTGTAACCGAAGAACATTTTGAAAGAACCTTACCCTCTTGGAAAGGTGCAGGCGTAGCAATTCCCGTATTTTCGCTCCGTAGTAAGAAGGGTTTCGGAATTGGAGAATTTGAGGATCTTAAAATGATGGTTGATTGGGCAGCTAAAACTGGCCAGCGACTGATTCAAACTTTACCGATTAACGACACCATTTTATATCATACAAATTACGATTCGTACCCTTATAATGCGGTTTCGGTGTATGCTTTACATCCCATTTATTTACGATTAGATAAAATAGGAAAAATCAAGAACAAAGAAAGAAAAGCTTATTTTGAAGCTAAACGCTTGGAGTTAAATGAAAAGACATTCTCAGATTATCAGCATGTTATGGATGCTAAATGGGAGTATTTTGAAGAAGTATTTCCTACTGAAAACAGAAATATTTTTGAATCGATTGGCTATAAAACATTTTTCGAAAGCAATAAAGCATGGCTCGTACCTTATGCGGCTTTTTCGTATTTACGCAACTTGAATGGTACTCCTGAGTTTGGAAAATGGGAAAATTATTCAATTTATTATCCTGCTGAAATAGAAGAACTTTGTCTACCCACAAATGAATATTTTCCTAAAATTGCGATATATTATTTTTTACAATATCATTTACACCTACAATTGAGCGAAGTGCATGAATACGCCCGTTCAAAAGGAATTGCCATTAAGGGTGATATTCCTATTGGTGTTAGTCCACGAAGTGTTGACGCATGGACTGATCCACAACTATTTAACACGCAGGTACAAGCCGGCGCTCCGCCCGATGACTTTTCAGTTACAGGTCAAAACTGGGGATTTCCAACCTACAATTGGAACTTAATGGCTCAGGATGGATACCAATGGTGGAAAAAAAGATTTCAAAAACTATCAGAGTATTTCGATGCCTATCGCATCGATCACATATTAGGCTTTTTCCGTATATGGGAAATTCCAATCAACGATGTATGGGGTTTGACTGGAAGTTTCAATCCCGCTTTGCCATTTACAAGGGCTGAACTCGAAAATCAGGGTTTATGGTGGGACGAAAACAGGTATCTGAAACCTTACATGAAAGAACATGTGCTTTATACCACTTTTGGAAAATATACCGATGATGTAAAACGAGAATATCTACTCACTGATGGGTGGCAAAACTATAAATTCAAACCTGAATACGATACCCAAAAGAAAATTGAAAAACATTTTGCAGCATTAGGTTATAACTTTGGTAATAAGGAAGTTCTTATCCGTGATGGACTTTATATGTTACATTGCGAAGTGCTTTTTGTAAGGGACACTTCAAATTCCGAACTTTTTCATCCGCGCATTTCGATACATAGTTCATTGTCGTTCAAAGATTTGAATGATGAAACACGTAGAGTTTTAGATAAAATTTATATAAATTATTTTTATCATCGACATAATGATTTTTGGAAAAAACAGGCTTTACAAAAACTCCCTGCCTTAATTTCAGCTACCAATATGCTTGTTTGTGGTGAAGATTTAGGAATGGTACCCGATTCTGTTCCAGATGTAATGAATTCCTTAGAGATTCTAAGTTTGGAAATACAACGTATGCCTAAAAAACCAAATGCCGAATTCGCCATGCCTGCTGATGCGCCCTATATGTCAGTTTGTACAACTTCTACTCATGACATGAATCCAATTCGAGCATGGTGGGAGGAAGATGAAGCCCTAACGCAGCGATTTTATAATCATGCCTTGGCATTACCTGGACTCGCACCTGCTAAATGTGAAGAATGGATAGCTGATAAAATAATCGATCAACATCTTAATTCCAATGCTATGTGGATTATTTTGCCTTGGCAAGATTGGATGGCACTAAGTGACAAATTAAGTTTGGAACATCCTTTTGCTGAACGAATTAACGTACCCAGCAATCCACGAAATTTTTGGTGCTATCGGATGCATATAAGTCTCGAAAAACTGTTGAAGGAAACAAAATTGAATAATAAAATTTCTAATATGATATCAGAATCGGGAAGATAATCATCTTATATATTACTGAATATCAATACGTAAACGTCACTTGACATACAAAATAAATCATACAAAATTCATATAATGAGCGATCAACGTTATAATTTACGCGGAGTTTCGGCATCGAAAGAAGATGTTCATAATGCTATCAAAAACATTGACAAGGGATTATATCCACAAGCATTTTGTAAAATAATTCCAGATTTTTTAGGAAACGATCCAGATTACTGCAATATTATGCATGCAGATGGTGCTGGAACAAAATCTTCATTGGCTTATGTTTATTGGAAAGAAACAGGTGATTTGTCGGTTTGGAAAGGGATTGCACAAGATGCGCTGATTATGAATATTGATGATTTACTCTGCGTTGGAGCTACTGATAATATTTTGTTGTCATCCACTATTGGAAGAAATAAAAATCGAATTCCAGGAGAAGTGATTTCGGCAATAATCAATGGAACAAACGAATTAGTAGATGAATTGGGCACAATGGGTGTTAATATTTATCCTACTGGCGGAGAAACTGCCGATGTTGGCGATTTGGTACGTACAATCATTGTGGACAGCACCGTAGCTTGTCGTATGCGTCGCAAAGATGTAATTGACAATGCCAATATCAAAGCCGGCGATGTAATTGTCGGATTATCATCGAGCGGGCAAGCCACTTATGAAAAGGAATACAATGGTGGTATGGGAAGCAATGGCTTAACCTCGGCACGACACGATGTATTTGCAAATTATTTAGCATTGAAATACCCTGAAAGTTATAATTCTGATATCCCTACTGATTTAGCCTATTCTGGATCACGAAAATTAACTGACGAAATTGAAGATTTAGGAATCAATGCTGGCAAATTAGTCCTATCGCCCACCAGAACCTACGCTCCATTTGTAAAAAAAATGCTAGAAACGATGCATTCCGAAATTCACGGCATGGTGCATTGCTCAGGAGGTGCCCAAACTAAAATCCTACATTTCATTAAAGATTTGAAAGTAGTAAAAAACAACCTATTCCCTGTACCCCCACTTTTCAAACTAATACAACAAGAATCTGATACCGATTGGAAAGAAATGTATAAGGTATTTAATATGGGACATCGTTTGGAGGTTTACTTAGCTGCTGAACATGCTCAAAAAGTTATTAACATCGCTACTTCATTTAATATTGAAGCTCAAATTGTGGGATTTTGCGAAGCAGCTAATCAAAAAGAACTAATAATCGAGAGTGAATTTGGCCGGTTTGAATACAAATAATCCATTTTAGACATTTTGACAACTAAAAAAGTAAGCAAAACAAATCAAAATGGTTTAATTCTAATTGACGATTAAAATACATATTTACTATATTTTTCTTATTTAAAACTACTTACAGATAATTTACTTTGAAACAGATATAATCTATTCAAAAAAGTAAAAATTTAGTTTTGTAAATTAAAAATAAAGCGTATCTTTGCAACGCTTTTGGAGAAAGGTATTTTAATCCGAATTTAAATTCGGGCGTTTAGCTCAGCTGGTTCAGAGCATCTGCCTTACAAGCAGAGGGTCGGGGGTTCGAATCCCTCAACGCCCACAACAAGTTAAGCCTAAAAGCGACACATTAAAGACAAACCCTACAAAATCAACGTTTTGTAGGGTTTTTTCATCTACCTACTTTACATATAAGTTGTAATCTAAGACACGATTTGGTCATAAATAGACACTTTTTTGGGACTAATTCGTGACCTATTTTAAATTTCCTAACAGGTCATAGAAAGCCTTGAAGTGGCATACTTTTGTCTACTTTTTGTAGAGTAGCTAAATTTCCAAACATAATCTGATGTCTATCCCTTTAAATCCGAATATTTATGATGATGATGAGTTTTTGATTCAACTATCGAAACGAAAAGATAAAGAAGCTTTTACCATTATCTACAATAAATACCATCAATATCTCTATGCTTTGGCTTATCGCTATCTGAAAGACAGCGAGATGGCTGAGGACGCTGTGCAGCAGGTTTATGTAAAGTTGTGGGAGATGATTCATGTGATTGACATTGAGATTAATCTGAAAAACTATTTATATAGTATGACTAAAAATCATATTTTAAATCAATTCAGAAGCAGAAAGGAGATGATTTCAATCAATATCATGAATGCTCAACAAGAAATTGTGGATGATGAGCCGGATATTGTGAGTGTAATTGAGGATGCGGAATTGTCGGATTTACTAAACATTGGTATTGAGAATTTACCCAACCAAAAGAAGGAAATTATCAAGATGAAAATTCAGGAACATAAGAGTAATCAAGAAATTGCCGACGAGATGGGTTTGAGCATCAATACCGTAAAATCACATTATCAAGAATCTATCAAAATGTTACGAATCTACTTCAAAAAAGTGAAATTGATGTTTTTTTGAAAATAAATGATTTTAAACTAATATCAAAACGCGTTTTCTGTGTCTATATATTAAAGCATACAAATTTCGATGAATACACCCGATAAAGACATCATAAAAAAAGTAATTGAAGGCACTGCCAGCAAGGAGCAAGCGAAACTAATTACGGAATGGTTCTCAACAACTGATGAGGGTCAAGCCTATTTGTCATCGTTGTTGAGCGAGGATATTCAATTGATAGAATCCGGTGAAATAAAAGGCAAACGCTTGTCGCATAGAAATTCTGACGAGTTGCTCGAAAGGATTGAAGCCCAAATTCGTCGTAGGAGTTTTAGAAGAATTGCTATGCGAGTGGCAGCTGTGCTTATTCCTTTTGTTTTGTTTGGCGGACTTATTTCGTATACCAATAATACGGTGGATTTGTTTGGTAAGACCGTTTATGCTGAAATATATGTTCCGAAAGGGGAACAAGTGCATTTTGTGTTTCAAGATGGAAGTGAAGCTTACCTGAATGCCGATACGAAAATACGCTATCCAAAACAATTTGGATTGTTCAACCGAAAAGTTTTTCTGGAAGGTGAGGCTTTTTTCAAAATTGCTAGCAACAAAAGAAGACCATTTATAGTGAATGTGAACAACTCCAATGTAGAAGTAACTGGAACTACATTCAACGTGAAAGCCTACAAACATGATGAATTGATGGAAGTGGTATTAGAAGAGGGTAGGATTTGTTTCAATACGCCAGAGCATTCTTATGGTTTACTTCCAGGCCAATTGGCACTTTATAATAAAAAGAGTGGCAAATGTACCATACAAAATGTTGCAAACTCGACGGAAGCTTCTATGTGGAAGGACAACTATTTTGTATTCAAAGATACTCCTTTATTGGAAGTGCTAAAAGTGCTGAACAGAAGATTCAACGTGGATTATAATTTCCGCGAAACCCAAGCGCTTAGATATTCGTACACGCTTACCACCCAACAAACTTCGTTGGAGAAATTGATTAAAGAATTAGAAACCATTGCTCCTGTGAAATTTAATCTGAATGATAAAGTGATTAATATTTCGTTGAAGTAATAAGCCCCTAAATAACCCCTAACCCCTCCCGACCAATCGGGATAAATGGCGGTGAATTAAGATAGTATCGTCTCAGAAAAACTTGTTTTTTTATTTGAAATAGTAACCATTAAAAGAGATTAATTTACTTGTTTAAACTTTTTACAATCTTTTTTTCAAAATAATCCAATTTCAACTCATTCTTTTTCTTCCCACTCGTGTCTATCATTCAGACCTTAGTTCTAAACCAACTTATTTGGCTGCGCTTCCTGAATGAAAATACAGATAGTGTTACAGCATTCAGCAATATTGGCATAAAAACCAATAGAAACTTCGCAGCTTAAAAATACGTGATATTTTAGGTTTTATAAGGTCGATTCTGAAATTGGATTCAATTTAATACTTTATAATGTTCAACTAAACAATGTCTGTATCATGAGAAAATCCTTCATTAAAAAGCGGGCATTAATTCTATTTACTTTCGTGTTATTTGGTTTTTCAACCCAACTAACAGCTCAAAAAGTAAGTCTGAATTATAGCAAGCAAAGTTTAAGAACTGTTTTGAATAACATAAGCCGGCAAACCGGTTTAAGTTTGGCTTACAGTAAAGAAGTAGTCAACCTGGAAGAAAATGTAAGCATCAATGTAAAAGATGCCGAACTTTCTGACGTGATGACTCAATTATTATCTTCACGCAATCTCAGCTACGAAATTAAGGAGAATAAAATCTTCATCGTAGAAAATGGGGCAACCAACCAAAAGAAATCGTCGACCCTAGACAATGCAAGCGGCACGCAAGTTCAGGGAGTTATTACCGACGAAAAAGGCTTACCAATTATCGGTGCTAACATTTCGGTACCTAATTCAACCATTGGTACAATCACTGATATCAATGGAAAGTACAGTTTAAATGTACCCAAAGGCTCAACAATTAAAATCAGTTACATCGGATATTCCGACCAAACACGTGTTATTAACAATCAAGGAACTATCAACATCCAACTATTGGAAGATGTTGCAAGTCTTAACGAGTTAATAGTTGTTGGTTATGGCGTTATGAAGAAAAGTGTGGTTACCGCCGCTATTAGTCGCGTCACTGCTGACGAACTGAATAATTCTAAACCTTCGCGTGTTGAAGATGCGTTGAAAGGTAAAGTCTCGGGTGTTCAAATTACACAAAGCTCAGGTCAACCTGGATCGGATTCAAAATTCCGTATTCGTGGTATCGGTACCGTTAACAACAGTGACCCATTGTTTATTGTAGACGGAATGCCTGTGGATGGAGGTATAAATTACCTGAATCCAGTAGATATTCAATCAGTTGAAATCCTGAAAGATGCTGCTTCTGCTGCTATTTATGGAGCTCGTGCTGCCAATGGCGTAGTGCTTGTAACTACCAAAAACGGAACTTCTGGTAAAACATCTATCAATTATAATTTCAGCTATGGATGGCAAAATCCTTGGAAGAAAAAATCTGTATTGGATGCCACTGAATATATGACTATTATGAATGAGTCATTGCTGAACGATGGCAATGCTTTAAGATATAATAATGCTCAAATTAGTGCAGCCGGAAAAGGAACAGATTGGCAAGATGAAACTTTCAATTACAATGCTCCTGTTCAAAGTCATCAGATTAGTGTTTCGGGTGGTACCGACAAATCGCAATACTTCCTTTCGCTTGGTTATTTCGACCAAGAAGGTATTGTAGGTGGTAATTATGGAAAATCGAACTACAACCGTTGGAGTGTTCGTAGCAATTCAACCCACACTATTTTTGAAGAAAATTCACGTACTTTCCTCAACAAATTAAGAATCGGAGTTAATATCGGTTATTCAAGAAGTACAGGTTCAGGCATTGAGGCAAATAGTGAATATGGTTCAATTTTAGGAAGTGCGCTTTCATTTTCTCCACTTGTATCGGTTTATGCCGACGAAGCAACCTCTGCAACCATTCTTTCAAAATATCCAAATGCTGTAACCGACAGAAAAACTGGACAAGTTTTCTCTACTCCTCCCGCAGGATTTCAGGAAATTGCCAATCCAGTGGCTATGTTAAATCAACGTAATAGAAGCATTGATAATAGCGATAAATTTGTTAGTACTTTCTGGGGAGAACTCAGCGTTTTACCTGATTTGAAATTCAAAAGCAGTTATGGTGTCGACTTAGCTTTCTGGGGAAATGATGGTTATACATTCCCATATTTCTTAGCTACACAAGGTAAAACACAGGATTTCAGCACCGTAAATAGTGAGATGAACCGTGGTTTTAAATGGCAAGTTGAAAATACTTTGTCGTACAATAAAACTTTTGGCGATGTTCATAATATAGCCGTAGTGTTAGGCCAATCAGCTCAAAAATACACTTACAGAAACTTGGGTGGTAACGACCGCGATTTATTAGAAACAGATCCTCTGAAAGCCAATATCAACGCTGCTATTGCCGATTCAAAACTTGAAAGAGTTTGGGGAGGTACAGGTGGTTATACAGCTGCAACTTTGGCTTCTTATTTCGGACGTTTAGATTATAACTTCGACGAAAGATACATTTTCCAAGCAACAGTTCGTCGCGATGGTTCATCCAACTTTGGTCCTGCTAACAAATGGGCTGTATTCCCTGCATTATCATTAGGTTGGAACATTACCAACGAAAGTTTCATGGAAGATAGACCATCTTGGATTGATGCGTTAAAACTACGTTTCAGTTGGGGTAAAAATGGTAACGAAAGAATTGGTGGATTCCGTTATACCTCCTTGATGGACGGTGGACAAAACTATTATTTCGGTGGTGGATACCAAGTTAACCCAGGCGATCCTGCAAAAGTAGGTGAAACCACAGGTAGTATGCAATATGGTAGTTCTCCTGCCTCTATTCCAAATCCGAATGTTAAATGGGAAGAATCAGAACAAACCGATATAGGTTTTGAAACTTATTTGTTCAAAAGTGCCTTATCATTTAGTTTCGATTATTTCAAAAAAACAACCAATGGTATGTTGATGGAACAACCTATTCCATCGTATGTTGGTCAAGGTTCTCCAATTGCAAACGTGGGCGATATGCAGAACTGGGGATTAGAATTTGAATTAGGCTGGAAACAAAAAATTGGTGATTTCAAATATGGTATTTCTGCTAATGCTTCTTACCTACAAAACAAATTGATCAAATTAGGTAACGCCTCAGGTGAACAAATTTATGAAAATGCAGGTGCATCAGGCGTTGGAAGTTATGTAAAAGGTCAGAATGGTTTTGTTTTCCCATTTTATTATGGATTCAAAACTGATGGTATTTTCCAGAACCAAGCCGAAGTGGATGCTTATGTAAACTCTAAGGGTGAAAAACTACAACCAGCAGCTCAACCAGGCGATGTTCGCTTCGTGAATTTCAACAATGATGATGTAATCAGCGATGCCGACAAAACAAAAATTGGTAAAGGAATGCCAGACTGGACTTATGGATTAACACTGAACAGCGAATGGAAAAACTTTGATTTGAACTTGTTCTTCCAAGGAACTATTGGCAATGATGTCTATGATTTCTCACAACGTGGTGATATTCCAGCTATGAATCGTCCATCTTGGATTCTTGATCGCTGGCATGGTGAAGGCACTTCAACTCATTTACCAAGAATGACCAATGCCAATCCAAATTCAAACTGGCGCTCATCAGATCTTTATATCAAAGACGGATCATATTTACGCTTAAAATCAAGCCAATTCGGTTATACACTTCCACAAAAATTAACAAGAAGTTTTTCAGTTGAGAAATTCAGATTGTTTGTTTTGGCTGAGAACTTACTTACATTAACCAAATACAATGGCTTCGACCCAGAGGTAGCTTCGGGTGGTTATACAACTATCGGTATCGACCGTGGTGTTTATCCACAAGCAAGAACCATATCACTCGGTGCTAGTATTATTTTCTAAAAAATCAGTTATATGAAACTTATGAAAAAATATATATTTATCATGATGGCTGCCTTAGTAGGTTTCACATCATGCGGCGATGAATTTCTAACTTCATTACCGACAGA
>JBBRHJ010000067.1:0-14823 GCA_038222885.1 Bacteroidales bacterium
GCTTGGAAAATTATTACAAGCGCGCGGTTTTAGAGTAACTAACCAAAAACTAGATCCCTACATCAATGTGGATCCGGGAACATTGAATCCCTACGAACATGGCGAATGTTATGTAACAGTGGATGGTCACGAAGCCGACCTTGACTTGGGGCATTATGAGCGATTTTTAGGCGTTGAAACCCACAAAGCGAATAATGTTACCACCGGTAGAATATACCAAAATGTAATTACTAAAGAGCGTAGAGGTGATTATTTGGGCAAAACTGTTCAGATTATACCTCACATTACCGACGAAATAAAACGTAATATCAAACTTCTTGGCAGTAAAGGCGAATATGATTTTGTAATTACTGAAATCGGTGGAACTGTTGGCGATATTGAGTCTTTACCTTATATAGAAAGTGTTCGTCAGTTGAAATGGGAATTAGGCCGTAACTGTTTGATAATTCACTTAACTTATGTACCTTATTTAGCTGCTGCTAAGGAACTTAAAACCAAGCCAACGCAACATTCAGTAAAAGCTTTGCAAGAACAAGGAGTTCAGGCTGATATTTTGGTGCTTAGAACTGAACATGATATCTCAGCTGATATACGTAAAAAAGTGGCTTTGTTCTGCAATGTGGAACAATCTGCAGTAATGCAATCCATTGATGTCCCTACTATTTATCGTGTACCTCTGAACATGCAGCAGGAAAAGTTGGATGAAGTTGTATTGACCAAAATGGGTTACGACTTATCCAAAACAGCTCCTGCCAATATGGAAAAATGGACTGCCTTTGTTGAGAAACTTGAAAATGCAAGGGAAGAAGTTCGCATTGGAATTGTGGGAAAATATGTACAACTTCCTGATGCTTACAAATCAATTATTGAATCACTAATCCATGCAAGTGCTTATAACAATAAGAAATTGAAACTTGAATTCTTGTTGTCGGATAAAATGACGGATGAGAATATTGGAAAGAAACTAGAAAAGCTGGATGGTATTATCGTTGCGCCAGGTTTTGGTCAGCGAGGTATGGAAGGAAAATTTGCTGCTTCAAAATACGCCCGTGAGAAAAATATCCCCTGCTTAGGAATCTGTATGGGAATGCAAACTATGGCCATAGAATTTGCCCGCAATGTGTTGGGATATGAAGATGCCAATAGTACTGAAATTGACCCAAACACTTCCCATAATATTGTGGATATCATGGAAGAGCAGAAAAATATACTCGATTTAGGGGGTAGCATGCGTCTTGGTGCTTATAAATGTAAATTGAAAAAAGGTTCAAAAGCTTACGAGATTTATAAAAAAGAAAATATCAGCGAACGCCACCGACATCGCTATGAATTTAATAATGCATACAAAAGTGAATTCGAAAAAGCTGGGATGATTTGTAGTGGGTTGAATGTTGCTTCGGATTTGGTGGAGATTATTGAATTGAAATCCCACAAGTGGTACATAGGAGTTCAATTTCATCCGGAATATAGCAGTACGGTAATCAATCCTCATCCACTTTTTATCAGTTTTATTCAAGCTGCTATTCAGGAGTAATGATGCTTTTAGTAATGTGCCAATAGTATAATGTGCCAATAATATAATGTGCTAATGTGCCAATTAATATACAGATAATCAAATATAAAGAAAGATAATTTAAGAAATGATTCTTCTACTTCACTAATATTGAAAATCAATATCATTATATGTTTGAAGAAGAAAAATATTTTATTCAAATTATTTAAAATCTTATTATAAAAAGAAATAAATTTCACAAAATGGATAAAAATACGATATTAGGGTTTGTGTTAATTGCAGCCATTCTCATTGGTTTTTCAGTGTTAACGCAGCCTGATAAAGAAGAATTAGCCAGACAGCAACGCTACAATGACTCGATAGCTTTTGTTGAACAAGCTAGAACAGATGCCCAAGTTGTAGCTCAAAAGTTAGATGAAATCAAAAAGGATTCGGTTATTGCTAATGATAGTAATTCTGTCGCATCTACCAGCGATTCATTTGGTGATTTCAGTGTCGCGGCAGTGGGTGAAGATAAGTTTTATACACTCGAAAATAAATTGGTAAAACTGACTATCAGTAGCAAAGGTGGTCGTGTGTATAAAGCCATGTTGAAAGACTATAGAACTCACGATTCATTGCCACTTGTTTTGTTTAATGCCGATGAAAGTAATTTTGGAATTACGCTTGTTACCAATAACAATAGAGTTGTAAATTCATCTAATTTGTATTTTGACTCCATTGGTAGCATAACAAAGGACGCCAAAGGAAATCAGAAATTGGTAATGCGACTCAAAACAGTAGGTCAGGCTTATATTGACTTCACTTATACATTGCCAGCTAACAATTATATGTTAAGTCTGGAAATGAAAGCAAACGCCATGAATACTGTGATGCCTACGGGTACCAACTTTGTAGAAATGCAATGGAACTCCAAGATCAAACAACAAGAAAAAGGTCGTAAATTCGAGGATCGTTATTCGCATATTTATTACAAATATGTGGCTGACGATGTTGAAAAGTTGAGTGAAAGCAAGGACGATGAAAAGAAAGTACAGAATAAAGTAAAATGGATTGCGTTTAAAGATCAGTTTTTTAGTAGTATTTTAATTGCAAAAGATGCTTTTTCGTCCACCACTTTGATTAGCAAAATGGAAGCAGTGGAAAGCCCGTATTTAAAGTCTTATAGTGCTGAAATGTCGGTAGCTTTTGACCCTACTGGAAAAACACCGACTAATTTTGATATGTTCTTTGGTCCAAATCAATACAAGGTTCTATCATCATTCGACAAAGAACGTAAAGGCGATGATAAACTTTTATTACGTGATTTAGTGCCACTTGGTTGGGGAATATTTGGTTGGGTGAATCGATTTGCTATTATCCCTATGTTCAACTTATTCAGCATGTTTATTTCTAACTTTGGTATTATCATTTTGTTGATGACCATAGTTATTAAACTTGTTCTGTATCCGTTCACTTATAAATCTTATGTGTCCAGCGCCAAAATGAGGGTGCTGAAACCTGAGATTGATGAGATCAATGCACGTATTCCTGCCGATAAAGCTGCGGAGCGTCAGAAAGCAACTATGGAGCTGTATGGTAAAGTTGGAGTAAGTCCTATGAGTGGCTGTTTGCCTACTTTGTTCCAGATGCCTATACTTTTTGCCATGTTTAGCTTTTTCCCAGCAGCCATCGAACTTCGTCAAGAGAGTTTCTTGTGGGCAACTGACTTATCTTCTTACGATGCCATTGTAAGTTGGAGCGGACAGATTCCACTCGTTACTGAGTATTTTGGTAATCACATCAGTTTATTTACGCTTTTGATGACCATTGCTACCTTGTTGTCAACAAAATTAAATATGGCCAATACGGCCACTCCTGATCAACCAGGCGCAGGCATGATGAAATGGATGATGTATTTGATGCCATTTATGTTCTTATTTATGTTCAATGGATATGCCTCTGGATTAAGCTATTACTACTTAGTTTCAACGTTAATCTCCATCGCTCAAACTTATGCCATTCGTGCAACTGTGGACGAAAAGAAACTCTTGGCACAATTACATGCAAAACGTGTAAGTAATGCCAAAAAAACTACTACTGGAAGCCCTAAGAAATTGAGTTTTATGGAAAGAGTTGAAAAAATGCAACGCGACCAACAAAAGAAAGTACAAGGCGGCGGTAAGAAAAAATAAATTGTAATATACAATCAAAAAGTGCATCGAGCAAGGTTTTTCTTTGTCCCTTGCACTTTTTTGGTTTTAAATCAGTTAGTATATTTATGAAAAAATATAGTTTAAAAATTCTTCCTCTGATTCTATTGTTGAGCTTTTCGGCTTGCAAGAATAATAAGCGTTTTAAAGTGCAAGTTGGGAATGAGGTTTCGCAAGTGAAAATCAATCGTTTCGACAGTGCTTTTATTACTTTTGATAATAGCAATCCCTTACAATCTACCCAAGAACTTTACCGACAATATCCTCAATTTATGGATGTTTTTGTGAGCGATGTATTGCGTGAAGATCCAAATGATTCTATTAAAGTCAGTCAATCCATTACGAAGTTTTTGTCTGACAGTACTTTTTCCAATGTGAACAATAAAGTATCAGAAACTTTCAAAGATGTTTCAGCTATTGAAAAAACTATCTCCGAATCGTACCAAGGTATTCATTACTTTTTCCCACAAATCAAACTTCCTCAACTTTATTTCTTTGTATCGGGTTTTAACCAATCTATGGTGGTTCATCCCGACTTTATTGGAGTTGGATTGGACATGTATTTAGGAAGTGATTTCCCTCTATACAAGGAAATAGCCTACGACTACCTGACTTATAATATGCGACCTGAAAGTATTCCGGTGGATGTGATCTCAGCCATTCTGTTCAGTAATTTCAAGATAGATATTAGGGAAGACCGATTGTTGGACAATATGCTTTATAGAGGAAAAATAATGTATATCCTCGCAGCCATCATGCCGCAGGTAGAACCTTACGATTTGATGGGTTATACCAAATTTCAATGGGAGTGGAGCAGGAAATATGAACAGGCCGTTTGGAATACAATCTTAGATAAGGGCGATATTTATTCAACCGATAATTTGCTGATTCGTAAATACTTAAACGAAGCACCTTTCACCACGCCCATCTCGCAGGAATCTCCAGGCCGTTTAGGAACTTGGATCGCTTGGCAAATCGTGAATAGTTATATGGATAAAAACCAGCAGATTACATTGGCTGATTTACTGAAGGATAATAATTATCAAAAGATGCTTGATAATTCAGGATATAAGCCTTGATGATTATTTCTGATATTTGGAGTGCGACTTTTTACTACTCGGAGTGCGACTTTGAGTCTCGCCCCAAGTTATTACCATCTATTATTTTTAACTTACCAGTCACGATGGAATCGCGCGGCTGCGGGTAATTCTACTGCCTTTTCAGATGCTAATACTCAACTCATGGCTATAAGAATTGATTCAATTCCGCCACTGTTCTATTTAATTCCTTCTCCAGTTCTAATATTTTATTTATGCTTTCATAATAAGCAGATAATTCCAACGTGTATTCATTCAATGAAATTTCTCCCTTATCCAAGGCTTTTTTTAATAACTCGGAGCTGTTGAAAAGTTGCAGATTCTTTCGGTAGTCGTTTACATTGTTTTGTAAACTCATGGCTTTTGTATGCAAGATTTTCAACCCATTATAGAATTGCATTTTGTTGTCTGATTCAACAGTTTGCATGGCTTCTGTTTTTGCTTTTGCATATTTTAGCTTGTTTTTATTTTCCCACAATGGAACTGAAAGACCGACTGTAACGCCTTGAAAATGTTGTCCAACAATATATTCGCTCATATATCCTGCCTGAAACTTTGGCAACCCTAAAGCTCTATTTAACTTTACATTTTTTTCGCTGATGGTAATTTCTTGTTTAATCCATCTTAAAACTGGATTATTTTGTTCGGATTGAAGATACCATTGTTCAAAATCGGCAGAAATGGTTTGCAGCTGAAAAACGTCATCGGTAAAAGGTATGGAGATACCACCGTTGAGGATTGTCAGTTTGGCCAATAATTCAATTCGCTCCACTTCTTTCGATTCTATATCTTTATTGATATTTAGCAAATTGAGCTGTGACTTATTGTATTCCAAAATATTTGCTTCGCCAACATCAAACTTTGCTTTGAATGACTTAGCAATGGTTTGGGCATTTGTCTGTCTTTTGGTAAGCTCCGAATGTAAAGCGTTCAAATAAATCAAATCGCCGCATATCAAACGAGTTTGCAAGATAATTGCTTTGCTTTGCTTTTGATATTCGAGTTCCTGCTGTTCGTTTTTAATGTCCGAAATTTGATTGCGATAAGCATACGCCGTTGGGAAATCAAAGCTTTGTTTGATGCTGACATCAGTACGGTTTCCAATACTTGATGGATTGCCCCAAAGATAACTATAAGTCAATTCTGGATTTTGAAGGTATATTCCTGTTTTATTCTCAATTTTATTGGCATCGGTGTTTTTCCTCAATGCCATGAGCGTTGTATTGTTTTTCTTAATTTGCAGTATCACATTTTCAACACTTTCTTGTGCCAAAATGGATACGGAAAAAAGGGAAAGAACAATTCCAATAATTATGTATCTGTTCATTTTTTAGTGTTTTATAAATTAATGCCAAAATGCTTTAGAATAACTACATATCCCCAATAGGCAAGTGCAGTAAGGAGAATAGAAATGGACATAGATATCCAAAAATTTAATCCTAACTTGACTAGCAAAGGAAATGCAATTAGAAAGACATGGCTTGGAATAACAGCTATAAGGACGTTCCACGAAAGGGTTGAAACTTTTTTCGTGTCGAATGTGTCGAGATATAGCCATACCATTGCCAAAAAAGTAGTTAAAGGTAGCGAAGCATATACGGCTGCCATGATAGAATTGCGTTTACCTACTTCAGAAATGGTAACAATGAGTATTGAAGTAAGAAGTACCTTAATTATTAGTCGTATCATTGTCTCTTGAATTTATGACTCCACGATTATATAAAATACTGTACACTATTGGCACAATGTATATATTGAGCAAAGTAGAGCTAAGCAAGCCACCCAAAATTACTTTTGCCATAGGACTTTGAATTTCATTTCCCGACAAATCGCCACGGAGTGCCAATGGAATAAGTGCAAGTGCTGCCGTAAGCGCAGTCATTAAAATAGCATTCAATCGATCCGAAGAACCATTGACAACTGTTTTATGAAGCGATGCTCCCGATAGATGCAATCGTTGGTAGTTTGAAATCAACAAAATCCCGTTTCGTGTGGCAATACCAAAGAGTGTGATAAACCCGATAATAGCCGGAATACTCATTACACCCGAAGTGAAAAAGATAGTGAACACACCACCAATTAACGCCAACGGCAAATTGAGTAAGACAACTCCTGCCAGTTTAAAATTTCTGAATTCCTGATATAAGAGTAAGAAAATAATGAATATGGCAAGTATGGAAGTTATCAGCAAAGTTCTTGACGCTTTGGCTTCACTTTCAAACTGACCACCATATTCAACGCGATAGCCTTCGGGGAAAGAGATTTTATCACCCACATTTTTCTGAATATCCTGCACCACACTGCGAATATCACGACCCGAAACGTTTGCAGACACGACCACTTTTCGTTGCACGTTTTCACGACTAATACCACTCGGCCCAGAAACCGAAACAATTTCCGCCACTTGTTCCAATGGTATTTTCTTACCATCGTGTGTGTCAATAAGTGCCGAGCGTATTCCTTCGATTGTTCCCGTATAATCATTATTCAGACGCAATACAAGGTCGAACCGACGTTGTCCTTCGTAAATGTCTGATAGTTTTTCGCCACCAAACGAAATGTCTACAAATTCATTGAATTGCTCAATGGTAATTCCATATTGAGCCAACATATCCCGATTGGCACGAATTTGAATTTGTGGGATTTCTACTTGTTGGTCAACATTTACATCGACCAGTCCTTCGATACCGGTTATTGAGCTTTTTATTTGATTTCCAATGCTAAACATTTTATTCAAATCGGTACCAAATACTTTAATGGCAATGTTAGCCCGAGTTCCTGAAATCATGTGGTCTATACGGTGTCCGAGTGGCTGACCAACAGTGGCTGCAATGCCCGGAATTCCGGCAATCTTTTTGCGCACCTCAATCATAAATTCTTCTTTTTGCCTTTCGTTTAAATTGAAACTAACATCAATCTCAGAACTGTTTACTGTTTGAGAGTGTTCATCCAATTCGCCACGGCCTGTTCGGCGAGAAGTGCTTACCACTTCGGGAATGGAGAGCAGTTCGGTTTCAACCAAATTTCCCAATCGATTACTTTCTTCAAGCGATGTTCCCGGCTTACAAACTACCGATAAAGTCAATGAACCCTCATTAAACTCTGGTAGAAACGTTCGTCCCATGATAGAGTACAACAGCAACGAAACAAGAAATAGTCCCAATGAAGAGAAAACAACTAACTTCTTATGATGCAATGCCCATTCCAATGAAATCTGATAATAATGAATCAGTTTGGTGGTTAACCATTTGTCTTTTTGGTTTTTGGCAAGGTATTTCTCGTCAGTTAGTAACATTTTACACAACAAAGGTGTAAGTGTCATGGCTACCACTAATGACAAAAACAACGAAACGATAAACGCTATACCAAGCGGAATAAGCATTCGTCCTTCCATTCCCGAAAGGAAAAACAAAGGGATAAAAGCAACAATAATAATCAGCGTAGCATTTATAATGGAAGCTCTTACTTCTTTTGAAGCTTCGAACACCACATGAAACGATGACTGTCTTTGTTCAATCGGTTTTTGGTTGTTTTGCCGTAGCCGTTTATATACATTTTCTACATCAATAATGGCATCGTCAACCAACACTCCAATAGCAATTGCCATACCTCCTAAGCTCATGGTATTGATATTTAGACCTAATAAATGCATGACAATAATGGCACCCAGCAACGAAATTGGAATTGCTAACAACGAGATAAC
The DNA here is from genome assembly GCA_038222885.1 of Bacteroidales bacterium. GTDB lineage: Bacteria > Bacteroidota > Bacteroidia > Bacteroidales > Paludibacteraceae > Paludibacter. The sequence continues at coordinate 8,506 of JBBRHJ010000067.1, forward strand.
GGTTGTTCGAATACTGCCTAAGAATAGGAACAGAATAATGATAACAAAAATACCACCTTCAATTAATGCGTCTTTCACATTATTTACAGAGGTCTCGATAAAATCAGCTTGTCTGAATATTTTTGTATCGAGTTTCACATCAGTTGGCAAGGTTTTTTGTAGTGTTTCCAAATTGGCTTCAATTCGTTTTGTCAAATCAACCGTGTTTGCGTTTGGTTGTTTTGAAATAGAAAGAATTACAGCAGGTTTTGCATTTTCAGAAGCATATCCCATTTTTACACCGCTTCCAATTTTCACTTCTGCAACATCGCTAATTCGAATAGGTTTTCCGTTTTGAGATTTAACATACGAGTTGCCCAATTCATCCATGTCCGAAGTGCGAGCCATGCCTCTTACTACATATTCGTTTCCAAACTGACGAACCGCACCACCTGTAGAATTTCGGCTAATTCCTTTGCAAACCTCAGCTAGCACTATCATTGAAACACCGTAATACTTCATTTTGTACGGATTTGCCAAAACCTGATATTGTTTATATTCGCCACCAATAATGGTCACTTGCGACACACCGCTAGTTGCCAAAAGCATTGGTTTCACGTTCCAGTCGGCAATGGTGCGAATGTCCATTAAACTGGTGCTATCGGCATGTATGCCAATAAAAAACATCTCGCCCATAATGCTCGATTGTGGTGCAAGTGTAGGCTGCCCAACGCCCAATGGCATTTGTGTATTGACTGTAATCAATTTCTCGCTCACAATTTGTCGAGCTTTGAAAATATCTGTTCCCCAGTCGAATTCTACCCAAACAAACGAAAAACCTTGCGAAGAAGCCGAGCGAACACGACGTACATCGGTTGCACCGTTCATTGCCGTTTCAATGGGGAAAGTTACCAAACGCTCCACCTCTTCCGAAGCCATTCCATGTGCATCGGTCATTACCACAACGGTAGGTGCTGTCAGGTCGGGAAATACGTCAACGTCCATATTACTGGCTGTTCGTAACCCTACCACCATTAAGATCACCGCACACAGCAAGATAAAGTACTTGTTGCTCAGTGAGAATTTTATTATATTGTTTATCATTTTTGTAACTTCTTAATGGGTATGTCCTGAATGTGCATCTAATGTCCCTGTGGCTTGAGCCAATTTAATCATCATTGCTCCTTTTGTTGCAATACGTTCTTTTTCAGTAATACCGTTGATTATTTCAGTACTCAATCCGTCTGTTCCAGCAATTTTGACTTCGCGTTTTTCAAAAAGTTCGGGATTTACCTGAACATAAACATAATAAACGCCTTGCTCTTCCAATAAAGATGGATTTGGAATGGTAAGGGCCTGAGAATTGGTTAGACTTTTCAAATAAATTTCCACAAATCCACCCGAAACAAAACTGCCTTTGTTGTCAATTTGTAGATTTACAGGTAGCAGGTAATTGTCGCTGTTGGCAGTTTTGCCATACGAAAGAACTTTACCATTAAGTTGTTCGAGTGTATATGTTTGATTATCATTCAGTGTGCGAATAGTTGCCGTGCGAATTGAGCCTAAAATAGATGCATATTTTTGTTGCACTTCGGCACGCAACAACAATGTTTTGTTTTGTGAAACAGATACAACAGCTTGTCCAGCTTCTACGCTTTGTCCGTTTTGAAAAAATACCTGTTTTACAAAACCATTCATTGGGCTTTTTACGCTTTGCCCTGACGAACTAAAATTTTTATTCATATTACTGTAAACAGCTTTTGCATTGTCATACAAGTTTTTAGCATTCAGAAGTTCTTTGGCTGAAACAATCTTGTCTTTCGCAAGCTCTTTTGCCCGGTCATAGTCAGCTTCCGACTTTTCGAAATTGTTTTTTGCTTCGGCAAATTGCACCACCGTATTATTCCCAGACAAACCGTTGCTCGTAATTGAAAACAGGGTTTGTCCGTTGCTTACGCTTTTCCCTTCCAATATATTATCCGACGAAAGCACAACTACACCATCTGCTTTAGCCGAAATAATAACCTCATCTCCTGGTGCCGATTGCACTTGCGCAGTCGTTTTTATTACCTGCCCAAACGGCTCCAATTTTGGATAACCCGTTGCAAAATCAATTTTCCAGGATTGCTCTTTAGTGAAAACAGTGGTGTTTGTTCTTTGAATTACCACTTTTGCAACTGCTTCCTTTGCTTCTTCGGCTGTGGCATACACTACCACATTGGGAACTTCCAACTGGTAACTTTTATTCTCTATTTTGAAGTCATATAGTATCTTTCCTGTCCCTTTGGTCTGGGGCTTCAGTTCAAATTTGTAGATGCCTTTTCGTGTTGGTTTGTCTAACATCTGAGATACTTCCTTTCCGTCCACTATCAAGCGAATGGTTACACTTCCTTTTTCAAGTGCCAGAAAGCTGGGTAAATGAGAAAAGTGCGACAAAACATCCCCTGTTTGATTCATTACAAAAGGATCTGCTTCGGCAAAAACCTCAAATTCGGAACTGTAGGCCGTGAACTGTATTTTCACTTCTTCTTGTTTGGTTTCTTCTTGTTTTTTGTTACAACTAGCAAATAACGATACAAGTACTACAAATAAAAATATCTTATTTTTCATTTGAATCTTATTTAAATAAATATGTATGAGTGATTGAAATGTGGAAACATGATTAGACTGCAATAAGTATTTATTGCAAACTAATGCTTATTAAGAATAAGCCGTTAAACGGTAGGAGGTGCTCGCAAACTCAGTCTTGAGTTTACAAATAAGGAACGAAGAAATGAGATGCGACATGGAGTATCTGTAATAATACACAATGATGGAGCCGCAATTAGAAAAGAAGAATTTAGAACTGCATTAAAATCAAGCGAATCATGTTGATTGTCGAACCTATTACAAACAGGAGAATTTGTTTTTTTGGGAATTGCAACAACTTGCTTTAAAATGCAATAGTCATCGTCGCTTGGTACTCTCTGTTTGTGTTCATGAAAATCCGATCTTTCAATGTGTTTGTTTCCAAATCCTATATCATGATGATGTGAATTAACGACATTTTCGGTCCTGTGATTATGTGGAACAATGCCATGTGCCAATATTGTTATATTGGCTAATAAGACAAAAAGTATGGCTATTTTTTTATTCATTCCTGCAAAATCTTCGACAAAGATAATGAATTTTATTTTGAATGTAGAGAATATGAATTTAGAGTTGCAATTTGAGTATTTCCAAGCAGTAATTCCTTACAATCCAAGCCACACGATACAATCGTGCGGCAGCGGAGGTAACCTTTTGTCCATGAGTGGAATATCATCTCCAAAGGGACGGGGTTTTTCTTGTCGTAATGTCGTTTGTTTCAGATAGAGCAAAGTCTTATAGTCCAATTTTCCACCAAAAGTGTGTTTGTTTTTTTTAGTCGAATTAAATTCGGCTATGTTGAATTCATAGTCCGTTAATTTAAAAGAACAAAAAGTCCAAAACTCCATGCAGAAGGTTTTATGTTGAAATTCGTTGATTCAGAGTTGCTTTTTGTCGTGCTACCAGTACTACGAGTTGGGTCGTAAGAATTGAAAAAGAATTGATTGTTTTCGTACTTACTAGTCGATATATAACCTAAACCATTGAAATTTATTTGTAAACCCACTTTTGTGGAAATTAGATACTGAAGTTCGGGAGATAAGAAAATGTATTTCGACTCAATTTTATTCTTTTGGGAAAGAATTATAGTTTCAACACCCTGAGGATTTTTGACGTATTTTTGTGTCAAATTATATGTTCCCCAACCTTTTGAGTAGCTTACTTTTAGTGATAAACTCAGTTTTTTTGTAGGCTGATAGAAGTATTTTAAAAAAAACTCTGGAGCAATTTCATTAAATTCATTTGATATAGTTGGGGACAATGTATAATCTAAAAATCCATTGGAATGTAAAACTGTATATGGAGTATATGAGTCTGAATTTAAAGAGTTTTTGTAATTCAAACCAACTCCAATTGCAAGATTATTCTTTATAAAGTAGCCGATTCCAGGATTTACTTTAAAAGCATTATTTTTTGAAACAGATGCAATTGCATTATCATCTTTTTCATTTGATAAATCAAAATTTATATTTGCATCAATATAATATGTCCCAAATTCATACTGAGCGATTGCTGTTAGCTTAAATACGACTAAAAAAAAGAGAGTGAAGATAAGTTGTTTCATAAAGTAAAAGCTGAATATATTGTTTATTCTGTTCTGTTTTTTTACACTTGCACCTAACGACCAAGGCTAGCCGTCCACCGCACTGCGGTGAACTGTTTGACTGCGGAAAGCTGTCGGGCAGGTGGCTTGGCTAGCCGGTGTTGAACTAAATTCCCTTCAGGATGAGCCTTTGATTACTTTTATTTCTAATACTTTATAAGTAAATTTTTGTTTCATAATGTTGAACGGGAATCCCACTTCCCTTTTCAAAATTAGTATTAATTTTTAATGTTCAACATTATGAAAACAAAAACCGATTTCACTATTCTCGAACGCGCTATTGCAATGGTCGATGAATTTGTACGGCCTATACCGCTTTCTCCATAGTGGCATTTTCAGCCTAATTCTACTTCTTTTTCTTCTCCACGCTCGTTGAATCAGCCACCTGCAAGGGGAATGTAGCTCAACAGGGACTTCATGCTAGGTCTCGTGCCTCGACCGCACGAATTCCTAGTAGTTTGGCATTCTTATAGTAAGTTTTCAGAAAGTTTGACCATTTAGTTCGTTGTATATTAAAAAGATGACAATTTTACACTCAACTTTTAATAAACTTTATTCGTTTAAATAAATCATTTTCGTTTCGAATTTCTAATATATAAATACCTTTTGTTAAATCAGAAACATTAATTTTTTTATTGGATGTATGGTATAATCTAACAATAGCACCCTGCATATTTAAGATTTTTATATTCATCATTACCTCACCATCAAATTGAATGTCTAAAATATCTTTTACTGGATTCGATAAAATAGAAACAACTTGTTCGGCATTGTCAATTATCCCAACAGTTAATAATTGATTAACAGAGCAACCATCCTGATTTACTGATTCTCCAAAATTCGTATTTGGACATAAATCAACTGAATTATTTACTCCATCCTTGTCGTAATCATCTCCATTAATCTCTAATAATTTGTTATAACATGGGTAACTACCACTCTCCAATCCATTGAAATCTTTCTTTTTTGTAAAAATATCAGTAGATGGATCATATTCAAAAATAACACCCAAATCAGATTTACCCCCTTTTTTGGTAAAACCATATATTTTTCCATTCGATGCCTGCATTAAATCACCGTAAGGCTCTTTTCCTTTATTGATCCCATCGAAATCAATTATTTTTCTATATACATTTGATATCAAATCAAATTCAAAAAGTACTCCAAATCCAAAAGCCCCACCGAAAGTAGTCATTCCATATAATTTACCATTAGACGCTTGCAATGGACTTCCATTTGGACTAATACCATCTAAAGTATAAAAGTCATGTTTTTTTGTATAGCTGTTTGTTACAATATTGTATTCGAATAAGACCCCTGACTGATCACCACCAGCACTAGTCATGCCATATAAGTTACCATTTGTTGCTTGGATAAGACTGCCATAGGGATATTTACCAGTTAACTGATCTAAATCTATTTTTTTTGTGTATATTTTATTTATTACATCGAATTCAAATAGCACACCACTTTTAGACGCACCTCCATCTGAAGTCATACCGTATAATTTACCATTGGACGCTTGTGTCAGGCTACCATAAGGTTTTTGACCGTTTGGTGTGTCTAAAGTTTTTATATTTAACAATACATTGCTCACAATATTATATTCAAAAATGACACCCCCGCCAGCCATACCTCCATCGTAGGTCATACCATAAAGTTTACCATTCGTAGCCTGAATCAAATTTCCAAAGGGGCTATTACCATTTGAAAATCCAGTGAAATTATTTTTTTTAATTAATGTATTAGAATTCAAGTCATATTCAATAAGTGTTGATGAATAACCGGAACCACCATATCCGTAGAGCTTACCGTTGAAGGCTTGTATAAGACTCCCTTTTGGGTAAGCTCCTGTAATGTTTTCTTTTAAATCAACTCTTTTGGTGAGAGATTCATCGCTTACATCATATAGGTAAATACTACCAGAATAGTATATTCCTCCATATGAAGTCATTCCATATAATTGAAATACTTTTTGGGTAGTAAATGAAAAGATAGGAGAAGTAACATTTTCATTACAAATATTTCGACCAATAATTCTCCAGAAATATTTAGTGTTTGATTTTAATAATTGAGGAATGTATGAAGCAGATTTAAGGTCTGCGGTT
>JBBRHJ010000068.1:0-14802 GCA_038222885.1 Bacteroidales bacterium
GAGCACATTTCAATGCCCGACATACGAGGCATCATTACATCGCTCAATATTATATCAGGTTGATGTTTGCTGGCTTTTTCAAATCCATCTACACCATCCACAGCAGTAAATACTTTATAAATCGGTTCAAAAATTCCACTCAGCATTTGTAGTAACTCTTCATTGTCTTCGATGATCAGAATGGAGGAATTATTGGCTTCAACGGCTTTTTGAGTAGCAATAATTTCGTCGATAAATTCCTTTTCTGGTATAAGTGACTCAGCAATAAAATTTTCATTTCTCGATTTTTCTGTCGTTATTTGCACCGGTTCAAAATGAGTATTGCCCATATTTAATTTCACATGAAATTTACTACCCATATTCGGTTCGCTTTCTGCTTCAATTTCCCCACCATGAAGATTCACAATGCCTTTTGCCAAGGCAAGCCCGATACCTGAACCTTGTGTATTAGTCCAGTCGAGCGAAGTATTTTCGGCTTGATAAAAGCGATCGAAAATCTGATTCAGTGAATTTTTATCAATACCAATTCCGCTGTCAATCACGTATATATTTACATTCAAATCATTTTCCTCTACCCGCAATGTTATTTTCCCTTTGTTTGGTGTGTATTTAAAAGCATTGGCTATCAGGTTGTAAAAAACCTTTTCCATTTGGTTCTCGTCGTACCACAACTTTATATCAGGCTGTTTGTATTCAAAAGTATATTCTATTTCTTTAGTTTGAGCCAATTCTTTGAACGACATAAATATCTCATTCAGAAAAGCGATAAAGTCGTTTTCGCTCACTTTTAGTTCCATAAATCCCTGTTCATATTTTCGGAAATCAATCAATTCGGTAATCAGTTTTTTCATCCTATTGGCATTCCGCATTACATTCAACAGCCTTCCGTAAATGGATTGAGGTACGTTGGCCATTTGCAGCATGACTTCTATCTGATTGATAATAAGCGTTAGTGGTGTACGGAATTCGTGAGAAATATTGGTAAAAAACCGCAGCTTAGATTGATTAAGATCTTCGATATGTTTTTTCTCACGTTTTTCATATTCTAGCGAAGTGCTTAGTTGGATTTTCGATGTGTAGAATCGGAAAAACATAATCGCCAGTCCAATAATAATCAATAAGTAAATAATGTATGCCAAGGTGGTTTTATAAAACGGTGGCAAAACGGTTATTTTAATACTTTTTTCAGGAAATGTACCATTGCCAATTGCATTTTTTCCGCGAATTTTTAATCGATAAGTGCCAGGATTTAGATTGGTGTAGGTAATATTCTGCTGATAATTGGCATCTATCCAATCATTGTCGAAACCAACTAATTGATATTCAACGTCAGTTTTCAATACATTTATATAATTGGTGGTTGAAAATTGAATAGTAAAAACTGTATGTTCTGGTTTTAACTCTATTTCTTCCAAATACGGGAGCGACTGTTTTAGAATTGATTCTTCGCCCGGACTAATTCTTTTATTATTCACACGAATGCCCGTGATATTAACTAAATAATCAATTTTAGGCATATTCAAATCTTTCTCCTGAAACGACACCATTCCATTCACACCACCCACGAAAATCTCATTTTTATCGGTAATATGCAGGCTATTTTCGTTCAGCGATTCAAGTGGAAATCCGATTGTACTATTCAGTAATTGAGCATGTTGCAGCTCGGTATCTACAATCACCAACCCTGAGTTGGTAGATACGTAAAAGTAGCCACCTTTCGATTCGGTAATGTCAATTATATACCTTGAATTCAAATATTTATCGAACTCTTCATTGGGTTCAAAAGTTTTATTTTTCTCGTTGTAGAGATAAAGACCGTCTCCATCAGTTCCTGCCCACAAACGCTTTTTCGAGTCTTCGAAAAAAACCAAAATATTGTTCGATAGTTCTGATTTTATAACGTCATTGTTGTTGCGATTCCAAAGGTACACTATGTTTGAATGCGAAAACCAAGTTCGGTTTTTGCTATCAATAAATAAATCGGGTAGTTCGCGTTTGCTTAAATCTATATTCTTAAAATGTACTGTTTTACAAGTTTCTGTTTTTAGGTCGAAAATCCCAATTGAGTTTTGGGTAGCCAGAAACAAAGTATCGTTGCGATGCACAATTTCGCGCACATTATTGTTGGGTATACTTTGCGGATTGTTTGAATTGTGATCAAAAACTGTAAATTGCTTGGTTTTCAAATTCATTTTGTTCAAGCCACCCAAATGTGTACCTATCCATAAATTTCCACGTTTTTTGTCTAACCACAATGATTTTATAGTGTTGGTGGAAATACTATTAGGTCTGTCAGAAGCCATGAAAGCAGTGAAAGTTTGGTTTTGGCGATTGTAGTAATTTATTCCTCCGCCATCGGTTCCTATCCAAAGGTTTCCGCCCTGTTCTTCTACAATGCGACCTACCACAGGGCTACTTAGCGAGTTGGAGTTGTTGCTGAAAGCTCCATAAAAATTGTAGATAGAAAATTTTGGATTGTATAAATCGATACCGCCAAAGTAAGTTCCAACCCATATTGTGCCCTGTTTGTCGTTGATAATGGCCCAAACCGACGAATTGCTAAGTCCGTGTGAGACCTGACGCTCGTATTTATAGAGCGAAAATTTCTCTTTTTCGGCATTTAATTTACACAAACCCGTATAAAGTCCAATCCAATAATTGCCAAAATCATCTTCACAAATGGTACGCACAAAATTATTAGGAAGGCTTTCAGGATTAACTGGATTGTGTTTGTAAGAAATCACATTTCCCGAAAAATCAATTTTATACAATCCATCGTAACGCGTACAAGCCCAGATGTTTCGCTTGCTATCTTCGTACAAATTGACAATGTCGTTGATGTTCCAAAATCTGACATTTTTACGGTTTTTATCATAAACCAACAGCCCTTCGGAGTTGGTAGCCACATAGAGTAAGCGGTCTTTGGTTTCAAGCAAAGCACTTACTCGGCTTTTTTTATTTGATAATGATAAATAATAATTTAGGGGCTTTTCAGCTCGTGGTTGATAACTGAAAATAGAGTCATTTTCGCCAAACCACAAATTTTCCCGACCATAAGCAATACTCGAAACATCCTGTCGGCGAATGGTTTTAAATATCTCATTGCGCAAATCGAACGATACTAATCCCGATTTGCACTGCATAAACAAGTAACCGTTTTTATCGCCGCAAACCGAGCGAATATTATTCCCAAAAAGCCCATCAGGATTACCTTTCGTCTGTTTATATACCGTTATTTCATTGCCATCATAGCGGTTCAGTCCATCACGTGTACCAATCCAAATCAGTCCGTGTTCGTCCTGATAAAGGGAGTTTACAGAATAATGCGAAAGTCCATTGCTTACTTTAAGATGCTCAAAATAAGAGTTTTGTGCAGCAAACGCAAAATTCAAATTTGTCAAAAATAGCAAGAAGTATAAAAACTGTACTTTTTTCATGTTGACTTGTGATTTATAGCGATACAATTTGGTAGAAACAACTTTTTACCAAATATATGCTTTGAAAGTGAAACAAAGATAGATTTTTATTTTAGAAATAAGGACATTTTTATAATCTTGGTTTAACCTCAGTTCAACAAGCAGTTATGAAGCCGCTTGTATCTAACAACTGGTGAGATAATTTCAAGAAGATTAGATAGTAACTATTTAGTATTGAACTTGAATTGACGCTTTTCTCCATTAATAGAAATATCAATATGCATTAATTCTTCCGTTGGATCAGAAGCAATTACCACTGGCTTGTTGACTTTTCCTCTAAGCTGAATTAAGAATAAACCCGCTTGATTACTTTTGAAATGAGTTTTAAGAGGGAGTTTCAAATCAACAGGTTTATAAGCTGCAATATAGATTTTTCTTTCGTTAGCTAAATATAACACCTGTTTCTCCGCACTATTATGCAGTACTTGTATTGATTTTAAATCGAAATCAGCAACTTTTTGAGTAGTAGAAGCTGGAATTATAATGTATTGATAAGCAGAATTTTGTGGCTTTATTCCATGATCTAACCACAATGAAATAACTCTTTGCTGTTCAATCATTTCCTTAGGATAGGTTTGCATAATATCGCTCCAAGAACCAATTCTGTCCTCGTCGGTTGCTTTCAATTTGTCTGCTTTTAAAACAATATAGCCAGTTTTGTTGTGAAACAAACGAATATCGCGAGCTTGATTCTTTTCAACTAAAACAGTCTTTTCCCATTTCTTATTATTCAAAACGAGTAAGTCAACATTGGGCGCTTTTAATCTTTGTTCGATAGAACTTGTAACCACAGAATCGCTATTTGTGTTGATCCCTGCACCCAAACAAAGGATAAAATCATTGGTCAGAATCCATGATTTAGACGCTTTTAAACCATCTCGCATTAATTGGAAAGTGGTCAGTCCGCTTACACCATCGTTCACATTCCCTACAAAATTACCCTGGTTGGAATATCCACTAAAGTTTAATAATTTCAATGCGGAGTCAGATTCATACGCTGTGATTCCTGGAAGTTTACGCCAGTCCCACAATGGAAAAATATCTGAATACTCGTCACCATCAACATAAGTATAGGTGGCCCCATCGGACATATAATATCCTTTTAAATTATCACCGTTTCCAGCTTCTCCACCTAAAGTGCCAGGAGAGGACATGCGTATAGAGGTCATCCATTCAGGAGTGCGAAAGATAGTTTGATCTGATTTCCAGAAATGGTACAAACCGTTAATACTTCTATCATTATTCTTTTTTTGAATATTATTCTCAATAAGTCTTTGGTATTTAGCTCTGTTTTTTAGGTCTATTTCCGACAATGTTTTTGCAGTATAAACTACAGCCGACGCTTTGCGTGCTGCTGCTCGCTGAAAGAACTGCCTGCCCAGACAGTTCATATCCATATAACCTTTCCAAAGAATTCGGTTGTATCCTTGGTTGATTAGATCCGAAAGTATGTTCAATTTGTCTTGATTAATTGCAAAAGATGTTCCAGAAAATACTTTTGCCCAAAAACTCATGCTGGAAATAAACGCTGCCCCGTAATTTCCAAATTGTTGCTGTTGACCATGTTGATGAAAGCTGTGATCTTCTCTAATACCTTCAATAGAACCATTGTTCTGCTGCTCCACTACAATTTCAGAAAGAATATTTTCTCCGGCCTGTTTTGCTAAATCATAATCATTTTGCAACAAAGCCCTGATGAATATATTCCCAGATAACCAAACTTTATTTTGACCAGTCATTTTGAATGTCGAGTTATTCATTACAGCTATCGCCTCTTCCTTTTCAGATGAGCTCAATTGGTCTTCGAACAAAACAAATACTGAACCTAAGGTTTTAGGAATACCAATTTCGTTGTACCACCAATTACTGCAAATCAGTTTTTTTTGAAACCAATACCCCAATGTTTTATGGATCGCATAAGCTATTTCCGTGGAATGATAGTAAGATGAACTTTTAGTATTATAAGCCCGAGTAAGTTCTAAAATACGGTCGACATGTAGTGTAGGTTCCCAACTCGATTTCTTTATTCCCTCATAATTAATATCACTCCAATGACCATCAGACTCGACAGTTTTCAGTAATTTTTTAATATCAATAGTTTTTTGTGGATAAAGGAGCATTAAATCTCGAATAACGGCATCTCCTACTATTGTATCTTTGGGAAAGGAACTCATTGATTTTATCAGCTCCTCTTTTCCGTCATGCAAAATTATACTAATATAGTTTTCTTTCATCACTTTTAATTCTCCTGCCTTATCTAAATTTTTTTTGGGAGTGCTTACACTAAATTGCGACATTAAATTTGTGGCACTTAACAGAAATCCTAACATTATTAAAATTGACCTCCTCAGTGACTTGTTCCATAAGCCCTCGCTAATTATTTGTCTTTTTATTTTATCCATTTTCTATTTTGACTTGTTTTACGCTACAATATTAATTCAATAAAATGAAATAATACTCACTTTGTACGTATTTACCATTATTATGAATTCTTTTATTACGTAGAAGCTGTAAATTGCTTTAAGTTTGCATCGTGAATTGTACACTTTAAATTCAAATAACAATCAAAAAAAATCATGAAAGTAAAAAGCAATAAAACAACAAGTTTTATTTTGTCGCCGAAAGTTACTCGGGGATTATTCTTAGCCTTTTTTGGATTATTAATTTCCTTCTCATTAGTCGCACAGAATCATTCTGTTTCTGGTACGGTGAAAGATTCTAAAGGCGAATCGCTCATTGGAGTAAGTGTAGTTGTTAAAGGCTCAACTTCGGGAACTATCACCGATCTTAATGGTAGGTACAATTTGCCAACGGTTGCATTGAAAGATGTTTTAGTTTTTAGTTATGTAGGTTACAAAGAAAAAGAAATTGTTGCTGCCAAGCAGAATGTTATCAATGTGACGCTTATCGAAGACAATAGATTATTGGACGAAGTAATTGTAGTTGGTTACGGTACGCAAAGAAAAAGTGACTTAACAGGCTCTGTGGTTTCGGTAAAGGCGGACGATATGAATGCTGTTCCCACTTCGAGTGTTGCTGAGATGCTTCGCGGACAGGCTGCTGGTGTGGTAGTTACACAAGGTTCAGCTCGTCCGGGCGGTGGTTCCGATATTGTAATACGTGGTAAAAAATCACTGACTGGTGGCAATTCTCCTTTATTTATTGTTGATGGAGTTCCAGTTTCTAATATCGATGACTTCAATTCTCAGGACATTCAGTCGGTGGAAGTGCTGAAAGATGCTTCATCGCAAGCCATTTATGGTGCACGTGCTTCCAATGGTGTGATTCTGATTACCACCAAAAGTGGTGCTGATAACAAAACCGTGGTTGATTTTTCTACTTACCTCGGTACACAACAACTCAAACGTAATTTCGATTTTTACAGCCCTGACGAATGGATTCAACTCAAACGTGAAGCCAATCGTAAATATACTTTACAACCTGACGGCAGTTATCTGACTGAATATCTGGGTGGTAATCCAGTGGGTGGTGTTTATCCGGGCGATGCTTCGTTGTTTGGGAATATGTATCCTGACTTAGTGAAACGCAGATTTACCAATTGGGAAGAATTAATGATTAAGCCAGCCACACAGCAAAAATATGATTTAAGCGTACGTACTGGTAATGACAAGACTAAAATTACTGCCTCCTTAGGATATTTCGACCAAAAAGGGATGGTGGAACCTGCTAAGTACAATCGTGCAAATATGCGTTTCAATTTGATCCAGAAAATTTCCAAAAAAGTTTCTATCGGGTTCAATACAAGTTATACATCGTCATATCGTAGTCAAGAAGATGGTAGTTTTAGTAAATTTATTACTGAACCACCTTTGTTAAACGCAACTGATACCCTCGGCAATTTAATTCCTCTATTGGCGAATTCAAAATATAATCCAATTTGGAATAACAAAAATATGATCAATGAAGAGAAATCCAACCGTTTGTTGTTGAATGCCACTTTTGATTGGGAAATACTCAAAGGATTGAAATATCGATTGAATGCGAGTATGAATTCACGTCAATCAGAAAGCGGCGTTTATCTCAATTCAAAACATGAAACAGGAAGCAAATCGAACGGCGAAGCTTCTTTAAGCATTAGTGATAATAAAGATTATTTGTTAGAAAATATTTTAACATACGATTATAAAATAAATGAGTCGAATAAACTGGATGCAACATTCGTACAGAGTGTGAATACCATTACAAATACCTATACAGGCATGAGAGGTTATGGTTTTGCTACCGACGATTTAGGTTATAACAATATAGGTGCATCTGCAAAACCCGATCCGATTGGTCGTTCTATTACTCCTCGTAATTTGTTGTCATACATGGGTCGTGTTCGTTATAATTTAATGGACAAATACTTATTCTCAGCTTCGGCACGTATGGATGGATCTTCCGTTTTTGGTGCAGACAATAAATGGGGTATTTTCCCTGCTGCCTCTTTTGCATGGCGTGTGTCCGAAGAAGGTTTTATGAAAGATCAAGAATGGTTGACAAACCTGAAACTGCGTACCAGTTATGGAGATGTAGGTAATCAAGCTATCAATCCTTATCAGTCACAAGGTTTGGCAAATACACAATTTTTTCAATTCAACGATGGTTCTGCATTCGTAGGTTATTTGCCAGGCTCACAGCTTCCAAATCCTAAATTGAGATGGGAAACTACTTCTTCGGTGAACGTGGGTGTTGATATGGGTATTTTAAAGGATAGAATTTCGGGAACAGTTGAGTATTATCATTCTGTAACCAGCGATTTGTTGGTAAACCGATCAATCAATCAAACCACAGGATATTCATCACAATTGGTGAACATGGGTAAAGTGTTGAATGAAGGAGTGGAAGTGACGTTGAATTTTGTACCTATCCGTACCAAAAAATTATCTTGGACTATTGATGCCAATATTTCAATGAACAGAAATGAATTATTAGCGTTGAATGGCGAATTGGATATTGATGGCAAACCTAAAAATGATTTAGCTAATAATTGGTTTATCGGACACAATATTGATGCATATTACGATTATCAGTTTGATGGAATATGGCAAATTGGCGATGTGATTCCTGATTATGGAACTAACTATAAGCCACTCCCCGGAGATATTAAAATTAAAGATGTAACCGGAGATGGAATTATCAATGCCGACGACAGAATTATAATCGACCGCGCTCCACGCTGGACGGGTTCGTTGAGCTCTACTTTGAAATGGGAAGGTATCGATTTTAGTTTTGATATTTATACAGTTCAGGGAGGTGTCAAATCGAATGCTTATTTATATGATGCTAACTCTGGTGGTGATTTGCACGGAGGACTTACAGGTATAAAAGTGAATTATTGGACTTTGGAAAGTCCTTCCACCACAACACCACGTCCACGAGATGCCACAATCAATTATTTTTCTTCTTTATCTTATCAGGATGGAACTTATGTTCGCTTACGCAATTTATCGTTGGGTTACACTTTCCCAAAATCGCTGATGCAACCTTTGCATGTTAGCAGTTTGAGAATTTATGGAACTGCTACTAACTTGTGGACTCAAACCGATTTCCTTTCATACAGTCCCGAAACAAGTGCAGGTGGTTATCCAGAGCCTAAAACTTTCGTAGTAGGATTGAATGTATCATTTTAATCATTTACGATTTAATCATTTACGATTTACAATTTAAGATATAAAATACAAATCATGAAAAAGTTATTATATAGTATTACAATAGCATTACTGCTTTTAGGGTTTACGGCTTGTGCCGATTTTCTCGACGAGAAAGTATATACGCAGATAACCACCGATTATATTGTATCCACGCCTTCGGGTATGGCAAGTGCAGTATTGGCAATGTATTCTAAGGATAGAGAAATTTTCCGCAGTGGATCCGATACTGAAACTGGTGTTTGGGTAAATATGTTGATGGGTGACGATATTAGCATACCAAGAGCCGGTGGTGGTGTACCTCAATTTGGTAGGTACGATAATATTCAAGCTACAACTTCCACTGCAGTATCCGTTTGGAAACAAAAGTATGCCCTTGTTGGATATGCCAACTTAGTAATTGAAGCAGCCAAAAAAGTGGATATGACTGACCTTGTAGCTATTCAGGCATTGGCCGAAGCTAGGTTATTCAGAGCAGATGCCTATTTCTGGTTGATACGTAAATACGACCGTATATATTTGACTACAAAGGTAACAACACCCGAAAATGTAAACGATTCGATTACCTATAGTCCTGCAGCTCCTGCTGATGTATACAAATTAATTAATGATGATTTAGATTATGCTGTTAAAAATTTATCTTGGACAGCATCACAAAAAGGTCGTTTTACGCAAGGTGTGGCTCGCCATATCAAAGCAAAAGTGGCAGCTTGGCTAGGCAATTGGAAAGAAGTAGCTAATCAGGTAAATACAATTGATAGGAGTGGAGTTTACCAATTGTTGGGCAATATAGATGATATTTTCAATGCTGGAAACTTAAATCATAATGAAGCTATTTTAGTGTCGCAATGGAGTAAAAGTACTGGGGGTTGGTATGCTGGTTCAACTGCTGGACACCGTATGCCTTTGTGGTTTACGCCTTTATATAATCAAGAGCAAGGAATGACAATAGATTTTGCATCGGGTGCATATCCTTGGGGACGTATTTTCCCTAACTCACATTTGTTCGACATGTACGATAAAGTCAAAGATAGAAGATATAAATCATTCTATAAAACTGCTTGGACATATAATAATGTGGCTGCGGTTTCATCTTTACCACGTGGGAAAAAATTAGGTGATACCATATTTGCTATAAACGCTGCACAATATTTGAATTTACATCCAATGTGCACTAAATTCAACGACTCGTATACTCGCCTTACGGCTCAAGAAACTGAATCGTTCAAAGATATTATCATTTATCGCCTTGCCGAAACATATTTGATGGGTGCCGAAGCTTATTTAAAGTTAGGAAATGCTGATAGTACTGCTTATTACTATAATAAAACTTGGGTAAGAGCTGGAAATATTGCAAAAGCAGCTGGTACAATCACTTTTGATATGATTTCGGATGAACATGCTCGAGAATTGGCTTTCGAGGGCGATCGTTGGTTTTTCTTAAAACGAAATGGAATTCTTTATGATAATGTAAAAAAATATGGTGGAGAGTATCTGAAAAATAGTTCTGGTACTGTTATAATGGACGACATTAGAATACGTGCTAATATCCAACCGTATCATGTTCGTTGGCCAATACCGCAATCGCAAATTGATATCATGGGAAAAGCTAATTTTCCACAGAATGAAGGATATAATTAGTGCTAAGATGTCAGAACCGAGATGATAGAACCAAGAATAAAGACATATATAAGATTTTATAAATGAAACATATACGATTTTTTATAGTTATTTTTTCGGTTATTCTTAGCACGAATATTTATGCAAAAGAAAAACCCGATACTTTGCAATATCGATTGGAAAAGGAAATACCTTATCGGGATGCGAAAGAGGAAAAATTAGATGGTTATGCGAAACAAAATTGTCAGTTGGATATTTATTACCCAATCAATAAAAAGAGTTTTGCTACTGTTGTTTGGTTTCATGGTGGTAGCTTGACCGGCGGAAAAAAGGAAATTCCTGAGAAGCTTATGAACCAAGGATTTGCTGTTATTGGTGTTGAATATCGCAGAAATCCAACGGTAAAATGTCCTGTTTATATAGAAGATGCAGCTGCCGCAGTTGCATGGACGTTCATAAACATTGAAAAATATGGTGGAAATGCAAATCAGATATATCTCTCGGGACATTCCGCCGGTGGTTATCTTGACTTAATGGTTGGTATGGATAAAAAATGGTTAGCAAAATACAATATCGATGCCAATCGGATTGCTGGTTTACTGCCATTAAGCCCGCAAGTGATTACTCATTTCAAAATACGCAACGAACGTGGAATTGATAGTAAACAGCCTATAATTGACGAGTTTGCACCTTTGTTTCATGTGCGAAGTGATTTACCACCATTGGTTTTGATTACCGGCGATAGGGAATTGGAAATGCTGGGACGTTACGAAGAAAATGCCTATTTAATGCGCATGATGAAAGTAGTAGGACACAAACAAACTACAATTTACGAATTAGCCGGCTTTAGTCATGGATCAATGATGCAGCCCGGATTGTATTTGTTAGTGGATCAAATAAATAAACTGATTGACAATAAGTAGTTTGTTAACAAACTCAACATAGTTACATTCACCAAAATTAAAATATCACTATTAAAATTCAAAAGTTGAAAACTAATTTCATGTAATAAACTTAAAATGAGAAAACTTATTCTATTTATAATTCTATCAACAACATTTGTTCTTGCTCAAAACACAAGCAAGAAATCTTCTACATCCATACAAGTGGAAGCAAAAAAATGGGTCAAAGGTGATAATAATCAGCCCTGGCAATTTTTCGACACCCGAATTGTTGATAATCTGGTAAATTACAAAAATTCGAACCCTGACAAGGTAAATAAATACGGCAGTTTAACAACGCAACAAACCAAAGCAACCGGGTTTTTTCGTGCAGAGAAAATTGCCGACCGCTGGTGGGTTATTGACCCCGAAGGTTATTACAATATACAACGGGTGATTAACGGATTCAGGAAGGGAACTTCGGAACGCAACAACAAAATATTCGATGCACTTTATAAGTCGGATGATGAATGGGTAAAGAAATCGGCTGAAACCTTTGTAAATACAGGTTTAAACGGAACAGGATCGTGGAGTACGGATGCCTTAGTACAAAAATACAACAGCACATCCGACCAACACAAATTATCATATTCCATGAACCTTCGTTTTATGGCAGCTTATGGCAATAAACGTGGTGGAACATATCAGCTGGCGGGAAACATAGGATTTCCAAACCAGACAATTTTTGTTTTCGATCCTGAATTTAAAACTTTCTGCGATTCGCTTGCAAAGACCGAAATAAGCAATCTGAAAAATGACCCTAACTTGTTTGGATATTTTTCGGATAACGAATTGCCTTTTGGAAACAAAAATTTAGAAGGCTATCTGACACTAAAAAATGCGAATGACCCCGGACGGAAAGCAGCCGAAATGTGGTTGAAGGAAAAAGGTATTCCTACTCAGAGCATAACCGATAAAGAAAGAAATGAATTCGCAGGATTTGTGGCCGCAAGATATTTCAAAACCGTTTCGGAGGCAATTCAAAAAGCCGACCCCAATCATTTATACCTGGGAAGCCGGATACATGGAGCTGCTAAGTTTGTTCCTGAAATAATGAAAGCAGCCGGACAGTATTGCGATGTTGTATCCATTAATTATTATGGCGTTTGGACTCCTGTTGCTGCGCACATGAGTAACTGGGAAAAATGGACGAATAAACCATTCATAATTACCGAGTTTTATACCAAGGCAATGGATTCGGGACTGGCAAATACAACAGGAGCAGGTTATACGGTTCGTACACAGAAAGACCGTGGAATGGCTTATCAGGACTTTTGTCTGGCTTTACTCGAATCGAAAAACTGCGTGGGATGGCATTATTTCAAATACCAGGATAACGACCCAAATGCAAAAGGTGTAGATCCATCGAACATTGATTCCAATAAAGGCATTGTAAATAATGACTATAAACTCTATATTGAATTGACAAACAGAATGAAACAGCTCAATAAACAAGTTTACTCACTTATACGATATTTCGATAATTAATCAATTTATTCACTAATAAATATTACACCATGAAAAAAAGTACTTTTATTTCAGTTATTGTTTTTACTTTTCTATGCTTAGGAAATGTAAATGCACAAATGCTTCTCGAAGAAAACTTCGATTACGATGCAGGTCGCGCTTTGATATTAAATGCAGTGGCAAGTTCCGACAATTATGATGGAGTTACTGGTTGGTCCACACAAAGCAATACTGCCTCTGCAACGAATTGTTTTAACATGACTAATGCACCACTAACTTACACTAGCTATGTGTCATCAGGCATAGGTAATGCGATGAAATACAATGGTATTGCTGGGCAAGGCGCATTTAAATTATTTTCAAAAAATGTACGAAACGATTCAACCGTTTACATTTCATTTCTGATTAATTTTCCAGCGGATGCAGTAACAGGTGGAGATTATTTTTTAGGATTAAAAATGGAACCAGCAGCAACTAGTACAAACTGGGGTGGAAGGTTGTATGCTTCGGTAAATCCTGCATTTCCGGGCGAAGAGGTATCGTTAGGAATTAACAAAATGAGCGGAGGAACAACAACTTGGGTGAATGCTTCTACCGGTCCTTTTCTTGCTGCAAATCGAACCTACCTTTTTGTTGTCAAATATCATGTAGGGATACTTAATGGGACTTCTTCTGCAACCGAAGCCGGAAAATTCGATGATGTAATGTCACTTTTTGTAAATCCTCCTCTTACCGGCATTGAACCTGCCACTCCAACATTAAAACATGTTGATCCTGCTCAAAACGACTTGTACCGATATACTTCATCGGGATTAGTATTTGGAGGTGCCAGAGGTTTATATTTGCGTACTCCCGCTGCCGGAAATGCACCTGCATATACTATCGATGGCATACGAGTGGGCGAGAAATGGCAAGATGTGATATCGGCTCCAAGTGGCTTGAAAAATGCTACAGCGAATAATTTTTCGTATAGCATTCACAATAAAAAAATTACTGTTATGGCATCTACGTTCAATTACAATCAGTATGAGTTATTGTCGTTGTCAGGACAAAGGGTGAAAAGCGGATCACTTGTTGATTCAAATAGCATTGATGCTTCTTCGTTGCAAACGGGAGTTTATTTGCTGAACCTAAAGGGAGCTCAACAGGCTGCTGCAAAAATTATTATTCAATAATTATTTGAACACCTTAAATTAAACCTCAAAGTGTGCGAAAGCACCTTTGAGTGTTTAGAAAATCTTCGCAAATGAAAAAAACATTTACATTCTTTTTCTTTTTGGGAATAATTTTGTGCTCAAATTTAATTTCGGCACAATCCGTTTCTAAAACCTTGTATCCTATTGACGATACTTATACTTACAGCGACAATACGATTCGCGGCATGGAATTTACCATCAACACGTACCATTCCTCAGCGGGCAGTCAATTCCGTCGTATTTCATTTCTAAAGTTTGATATTTCAGCTCTGTCGCCGTTTGTGCAATCGGTAAAACTCCGTTTGTACACCAATGGTTTTGCTGCTGGTGGCGACAATGCCCATCAGTTCGATTTATATCCTGTATCGAAAAATACATGGGCGGAAGATGATGTCACTTTTTTGAACTTTACCGAAAAATTAGGCGCCGATGTTACTTCACCTCTTTTGGC
>JBBRHJ010000069.1:0-14738 GCA_038222885.1 Bacteroidales bacterium
AAATAGCGAGATGGAAATAATTCGCATTTTTATGATTCTTTCTGATGGTATGTTCAAAGCGAATCCTCAACATGCTGAAAAATATATTGCTGATTATTTGAAGATTAATAATTTATTGGAAGAAATTGTTGCAAATAAAGAGTTGAAAAGTTCAGAAGCTGCTGGCGTATTAAAACCGAGTTTAGAATACTTGTTTGCTCAGAGTGGAGCTGCTGATTGTAATACTTTGGACGGACTTTACAAAGATAAAATCACACAAAACATCAGTAATTATGATTATTTGAGTAATGTAGTGAATTTCTACAAAAGAGTTAGTTGTACTGAATCGGAAATTTATTTTAAAGCAGCAGTAGCCGCTCACAAAATCAAACCTACAGCTGAATCAGCTAATGCTTGTGCTGAAATGTCTTTTAAGAAAAAAGATATAAGCAAAGCAATCGGTTTCTACGAAGAGGCTACAAAACTTGAAGAAAATAAGAGCGATAAAGCTGAATACCAATTTAAAATTGCTCAGTTATATAGCAACATGGATAATAATTCAAGAGCTAGAGAAGCAGCTCGTAATGCAATAGAATTCAATCCTAACAACGGAAAACCATACATTTTGATTGGTAAACTTTACGCTGGTTCAAGCAATATATTTGATGATCCAGTATTGAAAAAAACAGTGTTCTGGGTAGCAGTTGATAAATTCCAAAAAGCACGTTCGGTTGATTCAAGTGTAGCCGACGAAGCCGGAGATTTAATCAGACGTTACAGCGTGTATTTCCCTTCAAAAGATGATATGTTCTTTAAACCAGAATTAGGCGAAGGAAAATCATTCTTCGTAGGTGGCTGGATCGGCGAAAACACAACTTGTAGATAAAACCCATAAAAGAAAAACCTCATTTTTTTGAAAAACAAGAGTTTCATATTCAAAATTGACATAACAACCATCGTGCTGATGGTTGTTGTGTTGTTTTTTACACTAGCTTGTACTCAGCAGAAATCTGAAAAAATTGCTGCTATCGTAGATCGTTCTAAGATGCCCCGTCTACATGCACTCGATATCACTACCGTAATATCCGATTCAGGTATTACCCGTTACCGCATTTCGGCACCACAATGGGATGTTTACGATAGAGCATCCGCTCCCTATTGGGAGTTTCCAGTGGGAATCCATTTTGAAAGATTCGATGAGAATCTTAAAATTGATGCCAATATTCACAGTAAATATGCCCGATTCAATGAAAATGAACAGATATGGGAATTGAGAGGAAACGTGAGAATGACGAATATTAAAGGCGAGTTATTTGAAACAGAGCATCTTTTTTGGAATCAAAGAGAAGAACGTATATATTCCGATACGATAGTAAAAATAACCCAAACTACGCGGATAATAAACGCAGTCGGCTTTGAGTCGAATCAGCAAATGACAAAATACCTATTTAAGGAAACGAGAGGTGTTTTTCCAGTTGAAGATAACTAAGAAAGATATGTTAGAATAATTTGTTTTTATTAGCACTACTATCTCTTCTTTTTCAAAGCTTTTTCTATTGCAGGTTTTACCAAAGATTCCATTATTTCGTATCCTTTGAATGTGCAATGAACGCCATCACTTGTAAGTTCAGGTCTCAAACCGTTATTTCCATCATCCATAGCTGAAAAATAATCTAAATATACTATTTTATTCTTTTCGGAATAGCTCTTTATCATTTCGTTCAGTTTCGGAATAAGGATATTAGGCTCCATTCCTTTTTTCCATGGATAATCGTATGCTGGTAATACTGAACACAAAACCACTTTAATTTTATTAGCAACTGCAATTTCAGCCATCGAACTTAGGTTGTCCATTATCATTTCTAAAGTTGATGGGCCTGTATTTCCAGCTATATCGTTCGTACCAGCCAAAATGACTACAACGGCAGGTTGAAGTGACACTACGTCTTGCTTAAAACGAATCAGCATTTGCGGCGTAGTTTGTCCACTAATACCCCTACAAATATAGGGATTTGAGCTGAAAAATTCAGGATTCTTATCCTTCCAACCTTGTGTAATAGAATTTCCCATAAATACAACTCGATTTTCATCTTTTATAGGTGCTGATATTGAGGTGTTTTCGGCTTGATATCGTTTCAAGTTGGCCCAATCCTGTGCATTTGCAAATATTGAATTAAAGAATAATGCAGCCATAAATAAGAGTTTAATAAAACTTTTTTGCATGATTTTGAAAGTTAGTGTTTATTTATATTTAGTAAAGATCTCGCAATTGCGGGATGTCGTTTTACTCCATTTGAATTTAATTGTTTATTGTTAGCATATTGCCTTATTTTCTTCCTTTTCTATGCCTCAGCCTTATCCTAATCTTTATTCTTATCCTCAGCCTTCATTTTACCACTATCATACGACAATAATATATTCTGAATCATCATTTTATCATCCTTGTTAATGGTCATAATACAATTGTGAATCCTTTTCCTGAATTTCCAGCAGGTCATTTGGTTGAGCTCCAGTTGATCGGAAAAATTATAAGATGAAAAATCGTTACCCAAAACACAAACATTATAGGCTATAAAAAATGCTTTATTAATCGGAAATTTGACATTGTGAAATAATGTATGAGCTGTTGCCGATTCTTCTGATTTGCAACGAGTACAACGACGAGAACTGGGCGATTTCCCTTCGCAAAAATTGGTATGACCACATTTACGGCAAATAAATCCGTCTTTCCATTTTATATCAGCTACAAACCTGAGTACCTTCTCACTATCCTCGAAAAGTTCCTCAGCCTTGCTAAGTGGTATATCTTCTTTAAACAACATCTTGACAAAGGTTTATGTAATGGATTAGAATTTTAATGTTACAAAGATAATAAATATAATAGTGATACCAAAATAATACAATATCTGTTGTTTTAATGTTTCATTAGTACGGGTTTAAAACTAAGAGTAGTTGAAATTTAAAAGAAAAAGTGTTTCATTCGATTATTTTATACTGTTTATCCACAATAAGCAAGTGTGATAATTTACTTCCATTCGCATAATGAACAAACAAGAAAAATACCCGAAGGATTTTCAAGAATTTCTTACTCAATTTTCAGATGAAAATGCTTGCTGGGTATATCTTCTGGATATTAGATGACCAGAAGGTTCTATTTGCAAACATTGTGAATCAGATAATTATTGGCTTACAGCTAAGCATAAGATACATTGTAAGAATAACGGAAAAGAATTTTCAATAATAAGTGGAACTATTTTTCAAGACAGTAAAAACCCATTATTGTTATGGTTTCATATTTTGTGGTGGGTTGTGGCAGAAAAAACAGATGCAATTGCTTTGAATACTATGTGGATTTCTAGTGAAATAGTTGTTACACAAAGTTTTTTTAATGAAAAATGTTCAAATGATAAAATAGAGCAAGTTATTTGACAAAATGAACAAGTCCGTATAAAATTATCAGACTATTTTTGAAAATTAATTTTTACTCACAAAAATATTAATTCTTTTAAAAAAACTATTATGAGAAAAACAATTACTTTATTAAAATCGCTTATCATAAGCTGTGCTTTGATGATGAGTGTAAGTGTTTTTGGGCAAGATCCTACAAATGGGGGGTTTGAAAATGTAGATAGCGGTTGGACATTATTGAACGCTGGCTTCACAACTGCTGTTTTTGATGGCACCAACCCCAGAACAGGGCTTAAAAATCTAAAAATTGAAGTTTCAGCTGCTGAAGGTTCTACGAGAACTCATTCTTCCACTTCAACAGTCTCTATTGCAGCGGGTGCTTACATTCATGTTATTTATTGGGCTAAAAGCGATGCTGTAAATCAAATTTTAGGAACGATAGCTTGTGGTTTATTTAGTCCAGCTCTATCGTGGACTCCTACTGCAAATAAATATCCGAGTACTACGTATACACGATATTCTTCTAATAAACAAAATACTCTTACTGAAATTGCCACTTTTAATACAGCATTAAGAACTTTTCATGTTAGTGGTAAAACTTACCCACAAACCGTATATATTGATGATATTATTACTTATGCGGATGGAAATACAGGAGCAGATACTGAAAAACCTGTTGCACCTACTGGCATTACAGCTGTTTCTACTATAACAAATTCAGCTACTCTTGATTGGACAAATGGTGCGGATGCTGGCACTGGTTTACAAGCAACATTGATTTTACGTACAACTAATACTTCGGCTACAGCTCCCGAGTTAAACGACCAAGCTATATATTCAACAATAGGTGGAGTCGACGGACCAAATGCAGTTGGCGATTGGACAGTAATTTCTACTTCAGTTGCTGCTAATGCTGTTACTTATACTGATAATACTGTTTCAAATGGGTCTACATATTTATATGCAGTAGTTCATAGAGATTTGGCGTATAATTATTCTACTGCTTTAGTTTCTACTGCTGTTACAGTAAATTTAGGAACAGCAGTAAATAATACTTCAAAATTAAACTTCAATATTGCTACTAAAAACAACAAAATTGAACTAAGTGGTTTGAAGCTTGGCGAACAACTCTCAGTATATAATGTAAGTGGTATTAGAGTTCACAACGCTATAAGTACTGCTTCAACTCATTCGGTTACATTGCCAAATGGTTTATATATAGTAAATGTTGCTGGTGTAAATACAAAAGTGATTCTTAGATAGATTGATAGATTGATTAGTTAATTAGGGAAGATTTGATAGGGGTCTTCCCTTTTTTTAGTGAATGTATGCTGATGTGAAAAATTAATATTACTCTGAAATTCTTCTTTTCTGATGCTGTACTTAATTTTAAATTTCATTTTCAATAAGCTGAACTATAAAAAAAAATTAATAAAAAAAATGTCGAATCGTATAAAAAAGGAGGGTAAATGAATTAAATAAAAATCACACAAATCAATAGTAGGGCTAAATAAAATCAAAATAATTCGTAGTAATTTAATTCGTAAATTTAAAGCACTATTTATTAAACAATTATTATTTAGACCATGACATATTTAACGACGAACTAATATTCAGTTTATTCGATAAATATTTTATTAACCTTTTGAGATCGTTTTTTCTACATTTACTCTATAAATTAGATAAACATCACTCACACTTGTCACAATACAAGTGATTTTTTACATCTTAAATATTAATCTTTAAAAAAACAACAGAGCGATTAGAAATTGCTTTGTCAAATTAATTACTAATGAAAATAAACAGAATGAATTCGAGGGCTTGGACCTTCAAGAACTATCAGTTTCTGCGTTTAGCAAGTCTAACTTGCCTCAGCCTTTCATTAAGCTTAATGGCTCAGGCAGCCGGAGATAGTCATAGTACAGTGCTACCTTCTGCATCAACTGTAGCGGCACCAGAAAAAAGCCACAAAGTAACGGGAGTGGTTAAAGACAATTTAGGTGAGCCTATCATGGGTGTAACTATTGTAGTAAAAGGCGAAAGTGTTGGTGTGATTACCGATATTGATGGCAAATTTTCACTAACAAAACTTCAGGGAAATGAAACTTTAATTTTTTCGTATATCGGCATGAACTCACAAGAGATTCAGATAAATGGAAAATCAGTTATTAATGTTTCTATGCTTGATAGTTCAGTAAGTTTGGATGAAGTAGTGGCAATTGGTTATGGAACACAGAAAAAGCGTGATGTTTCGTCAGCTATTTCTTCTGTTGGATCTGAAGTATTTAAAGATCGCCCTGTAGCCAACTTTGCACAAGGTATTAGCGGTACAGTTGCTGGTGTTTCAATTTCTCAAAACAATGGGGCGCCTGGCGGAGGTAGCAATATTGTTATTCGCGGTGTTGGTTCTGTAAACGCATCAACAGCACCACTATATGTGGTCGATGGACAGCCACTTCCTGAAGGTTACAACAAAAACGAATCTCCGATTAACTATATTAACCCAGAAGACATTGCATCCATAGAGATTTTGAAGGATGCGGCTTCGAGTGCAATTTATGGTACACGCGCAGCCAATGGCGTTATTCTTATAACTACTAAGAGTGGCAAAAAGGGCAAAGGTAATTTCAGTGTATCTGTAAAAAATGGGTATCAGAATGTATTGCGCACGTATGACCCATTAAATCGTGAAGATTATTTGAAATATTATGAAGATTCCAGAGCAAATGCCTATTTGGTTGAAGATCCGAATCTCGGAACTGACAATCCCAATATTCCATTATGGAAACGCTCCGACGATAATGCAACACGTATTGCAAACTGGAAAGCATACTCGCAACATAAAACGGCATTATTAGATCCAAACAGCAAAATCGTGCGATGGATAGCTGTATCGGATACTACTTATAAAATGCCTTATGATACTGATTGGCAAAAGGCACTATTCAATACAGGGAAAGTAACTGATGTTCAATTGTCGTTTTCGGGTGGAAGCGAAGATTTAACTTATTACGTTTCGGGTGGCGTGTATTCAAATGATGGTATGGTTAAAGGTTCAGGCTATAACCGTTATGGTTTTCGCTCGAATATCGAGAAAAAAGTAAACAATTGGCTAAAAATAGGATTGAATTTAGCGCCTACAATGGAAAAAACAAATGTATTATACAATTCAACTTCATCAAATGGATCAAACAATCCTTTTTTGGTAGCTACACAACTTGCTCCAATTTTCCCAACGCATAACCCTGATGGAACTTATTTTGTAACAAGTCAGGTTTTGGATAGCCCATGGGATTTCAATGTTGCATTTTTAGCAAATCCATTAACATTTGTTGATGTAACCGATGAACGCACCACAGCCCGATTAAATTCGAATTTGTATGCTGATATCGCATTGATGAAGGAATTAACATGGAAAACTGCTTTCCACTACGATTATCGGACTCGCACAAGTAATTCGTATATTCCGAGCTATGTACCCACAAGTGCTCAGGAAACTCAGCCAAATGTTGGCACTTATGAGAATAGTGCTCGTGCATATTGGGATGTTCAATCATTTTTAACGTATTCCAAAAATTTCGGTAATCACTCATTATCTGCTATGGTGGGTGTGTCGATGGAAGAAATTGCTAATAAATCGGCCTATATCGAGAAATGGGATTTCGCACAGGAGGTTATCAATACCCTGAATCAGGGAATTACTGTAAAAAACATGCAAAATGATGCTCGCACCAATGCCTCTGGCGAAAGTATGATTGGTTCATTTGCACGTGCAAGCTACAATTACGCAGGCAAGTACTACTTAACTGCATCGGTTCGTAGGGATGGTTCTTCAAAATTTGGTACAAACAACAAATGGGCTGTTTTTCCATCATTCTCCACTGCATGGCGTATTTCCGACGAATCTTTCTTTAAACCACTCACTTCCATTGTGAATGATATGAAGCTTCGTGCTGGTTGGGGTAAAATTGGTAATTCCGGTATTACAAATTATTTATCGCAAGCAACTTTAGGGAATAGTTCATACGTTTTTGGAAGCGGTTCAACTTCAACATCTGCCTATTATGCCAATAAAATTCCAAACGATTATTTAGGCTGGGAAACAACAAAAGATTTAAGTTTAGGTTTTGATATATCTGTTTTCGATTCGAGAATTAATTTAACAGCCGATTATTTCAATAGAGAAACCGATGATATGCTGTTTAATTTGCCAATGCCTTCGCATTCTGGATTCAATTCAGTAATGAAAAACTTAGGTTCGATGAAAAACAATGGTTGGGAGTTTTTATTGGGTACCCGTAATTTTACTGGCAAATTCAAATGGAACACCACCGCCACATTATCATTTTACAAAAATGAAGTAACCAATATTGGTAGCGATAAACGACCAATTATTGATAACTCAGCCTATTCTTCTGAAGGTCGTCCATTGGCTGGATTATGGGGCACGTATGAATTAGGAGCATTTAGAGACTGGGCAGATGTGAAATCAAGTCCAATTTTCAATGCAAGTCAACCTTTGTGGAGAAATCGTTCACAACCAGGTACTCCTAAAATTGCCGATGTGAATGGCGATGGAATTTTAGATGCATCGGACAAAACAATTCTTGGAAATGCAAATCCTGATTTTATTTGGGGTTTAAACAATACGCTAAGCTATAAAGGCTTCGACTTTGGCTTTAAATTCACAGGTCGACAGGGAGGTGAGAAATTAATGGCCGGAAATTATGGCATGATTATGTTTAGAGCAGATGGACGTTCGAACACTACTTACGAGTATTATAACAATTATTGGAGAGAAGATAGTCCAGATGCCAAATATCCAGCACCTAACCGTAAATCGTACGATAACAGTGATGTTTCGGGAGGATTGCTCTTTGATGCAACTTATATTTTGCTCGAAAATGTAACGCTCGGATATACAATTCCATCAAAAATTTTGAAATCATTGTCAATTTCAAATGCGCGTATTTATGTAAATGTTGATAATGCTTGGTTGTATTCACAATACCCAGGGTATAATCCTATGGGTAATTTTGCTGGAGACTCTTCCCTGTCACAAGGTGTTGATATTGCTGGCGATTATCCACTTCCAAGAACTATTTCCTTTGGTGTAAACCTTGATTTTTAATTCCCAAACACATAAATTACAAAGAGATGAAAAAAAATATTATTAATATATTGATAGCTTTTTTCTTACTGTCGCTGGTAAGTTGCGATGAGTTTTTGAATAAAGCGCCAGAAGATACGCTTTCGCCAACTGTTTACTTTAATAATTTAGCAGAGTTAAAAACAGGTTTGGCAGGTTGTTATAAATCATTACAGGATATATACAAATTTGATGGTATGATGACGCCAATTGAGATGGCTTCGGACGATGGAAAAGACCGAAATTGTCAGGATGCAATTCATACATTTAAAAAGACGAATTCGAATTCGGCAACAATGGTTTGGACAAGTAATTATACAATGATTACTCGTTCAAATGATATGATAGCAATCCTGAAAAAATATGTTCCAAAAAATGCTACTGAAACAGCAGAAGTGAATGCTATGATAGGTGAATGTTATTTTTTACGTGGACTTGGTTACTTAAACTTAGTGCGTACCTATGGTGCTGTGCCTAAAGTAGTAGCTCCATTTGCTGACCCTGCTGATGCTTTTGGTTTAGGCCGTACAGATGCAAGTGTAATTTATAACGAAGTCATTATTCCGGACTTTACAAATGCAGCTGAAATGTGCTATAAAAAGGGAGCTACTCAGTTAGTGGGACAAGAAGCACGTGTTAACAAAGGAGCAGCCTTGATGGGTTTGGCAAATGCTCAAATGGAATTGAAAGATTTTGTTCAAGCCGAAGCTACCCTTAAAAAGCTAATTGTTGACAAAGTGGCTGGAAACTATGTACTGATGCCAACATTAGTTGATGTTTTTTTGGATACTAAAAAATTTAATACCGAATCAATTTTCGAAGTAAATTTTAATGTGTCTGCCGGTCAACCATCATTTTTCTTTCGTAATATGTCAAACGATATTGCGTTGTTAGTAAAAACCACGTATGGTACGCAGTATATGGTTACACATAATATTCTGAAAGAATATACTGACTATAACGATAAAAACCGCTTAAATTTGACCATAGATTCGGGCAAAGTAGCAGGTGCAATCCCTGTATATCAGGCTTTCTCTAAAAAAATGGCTCCTGACAGAGCAGGTAGAGTTACGATTAAAGATGTAGGTACAAATTACAATTTTATGGTTTATCGTTATGCAGATGCCTTGTTGATGTATGCCGAATGTTTAATGATGAACAACAAATCAGGTGATGCCATACCGTTTGTAAATCAGGTTAGAACACGCTCGGGAATGCCTGCATTAGCATCTGATCCAAAATTTAGCAAATTGGATATCTATTGGATTTTACACGAAAGACGTTTAGAGTTGGCTTTTGAAGGTCATCGTTATTTCGACTTGAAACGTACCGGAAAAGCAATTGAGATTCTTTCTTATGCATTAATGAATCCAGTAGGTGAAGATATTAACAAGCAAATAGCTCCAATTAACGAAAATCAGTTACTCTTTCCTATTCCGTTAACTGAAATAGAAAAAGACCAAACTCTTACTCAAAATCCAGGCTATTAATTATTAAAAATAGAACTCAATATGAAAAAAATAAAAATGATAGTTACGTTACTAATACTTGCTGGTATTGTATTAGTTTCTTGTTCAAAAAATGAAATTCCAGCACCAACTGTTGAAACTGTAAAGTTTTATTCAACAGTAAACAATAAGTTTGTGGAAGTTACGGATCCAAAAGCAGGAACAACATACACTATAGCAGTAAAAAGTAATGCTGATATAATAGTGATGTGGCCTGGTGGCGAACGTTTAACAATGAAAAAGAAAGGAACAGCCATTGATTCTACAGACATTAATGGTAGTGTGGTACTTTCAAAGAGTAATTATTACAGTGATTATGGTTTGTTACGTGCACAAGGTCTGAAAACAAGTTTAAATGCAGAGATAGGATGGATTTCGAGTTATAAATATCCAACAGCAGGTGATTTTACAATGAATGTAATTGCAACGAATCATGGATATGATACTGGCGAGTATGATCAGAAAATTTTTCCTTTTAATGTAAAAATTCAATAGAATAATTGAGATTACAATTTAAGAGCTTGTATTAATAAAAATAATACAGGCTCTTTTTCTTTACTTTAGAGTTGAGATATATGAATTATGAGAAGGGTAATTTTTATAATTTATCCCATTTTTTATAAAAAATTGGATGTTTATTATTCATCACGAATAAAAACGACAATAGAAATAATAATTTGAGCAAGTTTATAATTGTTATTTTGGTTTACTTTTACGCTCTATAAACTAAGCTGTTTGTCCGATGAACAGCTTTTGTTTTTGAGACACATTTTGATACAAAATAATTTAGAAATAAGAAAATTAATCATCAACTGATAAGTTTCAGTTGATGATTAAGCCTTCAGATTATTATAACAACAGAATATGAATAAATTAATATACTTATTAGTTGCAGCCGATTTAGTGGGAATGTCAGCTTTTGCTGCTAAAAAAGAAGCACCAAAAGTTGCCGACAAACCCAATGTGTTGTTTATTTCGGTTGACGACCTAAACACTTGGTTAGGCTGTTTGAATAATTATTCAAACACCAAAACACCCAATATCGACCGATTAGCAGCTCGAGGAGTTATTTTTTCCAATGCTCAATGTCAAGCACCACTCAGTGGTCCATCAAGAGCTTCAATAATGACAGGTTTACGACCATCAACTACCGGCATTTACGGTATGATTAGCGATGAGAAAATTCGTTCAGAGAATCCAGCAACAAAAGATATTGTTTTTTTACCAGAATACTTCAAAAACAATGGATACCATACCATGGGAATCGGCAAGCTTTTTCACGAACATGCACCCATGGGTGTTTTTGATGAATCAGGTGGTCGAGTATCAGGTTTTGGTCCATTGCCAGCCAAACGTTTTGTGTGGGATGGTATTGGAACAGCCGACAAAAAACTTTATGGACGTTCGAGTACTGATTGGGGTGCTTTCCCTGATTCTGAAACTGAAATGCCCGATCATGCTTCGGCAACATGGACCATCGATCGAATAAACCGAAAATACGATAAACCCTTTTTTTTAGGTGTTGGATTTTTACGCCCTCATGTACCTTTGTATGTTCCTCAAAAATGGTTCGATATGCATCCGCTCGAAGGAATTCAGGTAGCACCTTACAAAGCAGATGACTTGAATGATGTGCCTTCGGTAGGATTGAAAATAAACGATTTACCTATGATGCCATCTACCGATTGGGCAATAAAAACTGGCGAATGGAAAAAAATAATTCAAGCATATTTGGCATGTGTAAGTTATGTGGATTACGAAATAGGGCGAGTGTTGGATGCACTCGAAAAGAGTGAATATGCCAATAATACAGTTATCATTTTATGGTCGGATCATGGCTATCGCTTGGGTGAGAAAAGCACTTTTGCCAAACACGGACTTTGGGATCCGGCAACAAAAGCACCATTGATTTTCGCTGCTCCTACTCTGCCAAAAGGAAAAGTAATCGACTCGCCTGCAGAAATGCTTTCCATTTTTCCTACATTGTTGGAATTGTGTGGATTACCCGCTTATAATAGAAACGAAGGGAAAAGTTTGGTGGCAACAATGAAAAGCAAAAAAGCAGATAAAAATGCCATAGCTATTACAACTTATGGCATGAATAATCATTCGATACGCTCCAACAAATACCGATATACGCAATATGAGGATAAAACGGAAGAATTGTACATTTATAAAATTGATCCCAACGAATTCAGCAACCAAGCAGGAAATTCTAAATTTGTAAACCTGAAGAAACAACTTATTCCTTTTCTTCCAAAAACAAATGCCCTGTGGGATAAATATTCATCCTACTCATTTCAGCCTTATTTTGTCGACCAAAAAGCAAGGTTAAGTAATCCGAATGACAAAAATGTTATGCTTGATGATGCTGAACATTAATTTTTCAACGTTTTTTTTGTAAAATATGAGTAACAAAGGAAAAGAAACAGAGAAAAGATACAAAATATAAACCGCAGTATAAACATAAAAATCAGTTGTTTAACGAACTATTATAATCAATATTTTAATACAATATTATGGAAAGAGTAGCATTTAAAATGAAATTAAAAAAAGGTTTTGAAAAAGAGTATGAAATTCGTCATAACGCCATTTGGCCCGAATTGGTGGTTTTGCTTAAAGATGCCGGAGTGTCCGATTATTCTATTTTTCTGGATCAAGAAACACTGACTTTGTTCGGAGTACAGAAGGTCGATGGTAATTCAGGGTCTCAGGATTTGGGCTCAACCGAAATTGTACAAAAATGGTGGAAATATATGGCTGATATTATGGAAGTTAATTCGGATAATTCGCCTATTACTGTACCGTTAAAAGAAGTTTTTTATATGCCATAATAGTAACGGCTTTATGAGGTTTTGAAAAATCAAAACTAAAAAGCGTTAAAAAAAATAATCAAAAAAATATTTTATGAAAAAGTTACTATCATTTCTATTCTTCACGCTTATACTGAGTAATGTTTCTGTTTATTCGCAGACAAAATACAAAAATAAAAACCTTACAGTCGATGAACGTGTTGCTGACCTTTTGTCGCAAATGACCTTGGAAGAAAAAGTGGCTCAAATGCGTATTTTCCATGCAAATTTGGGTATTGGAATTGATGCTAAGAACAATTTACTGCTACCTGTCGAAATTCAAAAACGTTTAGCATTCGGTATTGCTGGGATTAAAAATCCAGGTGAACCTTTTAGCCCCGAACAATCAGCAAAACTGAACAATCAATTGCAAGAATATATCATTAAAAACAATCGCTTTGGCATTCCTGCTTTGTTTATTACGGAGTCCTATAACGGTATTGATGCACACGGTTGTACGCGTTTTGCTCGTCCAATGAATATGGCTGCAACATGGAATTTAGATTTGGTTCAAAAAGTTTATGATGTTGAAGGTCGTGAAGCTCGTTTGCGTGGATTGAATATGACACATTCACCAGAAGCCGATATTGCACGTGACCCACGTTTTGGCCGTATGAGCGAAACATTTGGCGAGGATACTTATTTGGTAACTGAAATGATTGTTCGTGCTGTAAAAGGATTGCAAGGCGATACAAAAGGCTTGAGTGCAACACATATTGGAGCAGTTACAAAACATTTTGCGGGTTATGCACAAGTGGCTGGTGGTAAAAACTTTGCTTCAATAGAAATTTCGCCACGTACGCTTATCGATGAGATTTTTCCTCCATTTCAAGCTGCCATTCAACGAGCTAATACATTGGGAATTATGGCTTCGCACGGCGATATTAACGGCGTGGCAAGTCATGCAAGTCCGTATTTGTTGACTGAAATGTTACGCAATAAGTGGAATTTCTTAGGTTATACGGTGTCTGACTCTAACGATATTAATCGATTGCACAGTTTTATGAATGTTGCAGAAACTGCGGAAGATGCTGTACGAATGGCTTTAATGGCCGGAATGGATGTTGATTTATACTCAGAAATAGCCTATTCACTGCTTCCTGAAATGGTTAAAAAAGAACCTGAACTGATAAAACAGATTGATGTGGCTGCAGGTAGGGTATTACGCACTAAATTTATTTTAGGACTTTTTGAAAATCCTTATTCTGATGCAAAAAAGGCAAAAGAATTTACACGCAACGATGCTGCCATAAAATTGGCTGAAGAAGCTGATTTGGAATCAATTATTCTCCTAAAGAATAACAACAATACACTTCCACTTTCTAAAAATAATACTCAAAAAATTGCTTTAGTGGGTCCATTATTGACAAAAACAACAAAAGATGCTTTTGCTTCAGTGGCTGGTTCGGCAGTTACATTTGTTACCGAAAAAGGTTTTGAACTGACCAATAAAGCGAATGATGTACCTCAATTGACTTCAGAAGCTGAAAGTCGTGAAGGAATAAAGAAAATTGTAGAAACTGCAAAATCATCCGATAAAATTGTATTATTTGTGGGTGGCGATGAGTTTACATCGAAAGAAGCGTTTTTTCGAAATGCTTTGGGCGACCGTGACAATATTGACCCTGTGGGTTTACAAGATGAGCTTTTATTGGAACTAAAAAAGACGGGCAAGCCAATTATTATAGTATTAAAACATCGCCGAACTTTATCGATTAATACTTTTGCCGCAAATGCCGAAGCTATTGTAGATTGTTGGGAATTGAGCGAATTTGGCGATAAATCGATTGCTAACATTTTATTTGGCAATGTTTGTCCTTCGGCAAAGCTTCCAGTTACTGT
>JBBRHJ010000070.1:0-14660 GCA_038222885.1 Bacteroidales bacterium
ATTTTAATTTCATTATTTTTCGAGTCTAAATCAAAGTAATGATTTATAGAATAGGAAGAACTAGATGCCATCCAATGTAATGAAATACTATCATTTTTTA
Source organism: Bacteroidales bacterium (assembly GCA_038222885.1). Taxonomy (GTDB): domain Bacteria; phylum Bacteroidota; class Bacteroidia; order Bacteroidales; family Paludibacteraceae; genus Paludibacter. The sequence continues at coordinate 101 of JBBRHJ010000070.1, forward strand.
TTTCATAACTATATGGCCCAGATGAATATTTTGGTAATAAATATCCATTTCTTATCTCAGTACCTCGTTTCAGGGTCATCCCAGAATGTGTATTCTCAAATACTAATGTATCCGTCTTATGAGTTGTTTCTATCCAAACACCATCAATCTGAGATTTTTCGATATTTTCTTTATCACAGCTTGTCGCTACGATGAATACCAATACAATTAAAAATAGTTTTTTCATGTTTTAAAATTTATTTTGGTTTATATATACCTGCCAATAAATACATTAACTATTTACAGGGGTGTATTTAAGCTTCAACAGTAGAGAATCAATTCTATTTTTTTTTGCAAATACCGTCAGCTCATTATCTGAAACTTGAATACTTATGTTATCTCTTAGGAAAAAATTCCACATCCTGCCCCATTTTGTTTTTCTGATGTAAGTAATAGCCTGATTTTCTGTACTATTATTTATATATCCTCTTCCAATCAGATATGCGTCAATCTCTTTTATCAATGAATTAGAATCTTGGTAATCAGCTATTTTTAATACTCCATTTCGGTTTATAGCAGTCTGAATAACAGTATAAGCCAATGGGAAAACAAATTGTATTATCCACGAACTTTCATAAACAAAAAACCGTGGTTTTCCTTCAATTAAAGAAAACAAAACGAAAGTGCCATTTATCAGAATAAACATGAGAGAGAAATACAAAAACGTCTCTACAAGTGAGATCTTAAAAAGTTTCTTTTCAAATTGCATAATAAGATGAATATAAAGTGTTTAATTCTGTTGTAACAAAAGAAGAGTTTTGTAAAATTCAAAATTATTTAGAAAACGTCTTAAAGTCCCCCTTTTTCGGGGGAACCAACGGTCAGCGACCGAAGGGAGATAATTAGGGGGCTTTCTAATATCCCAAACTTTCCCCTTTTTTTATCGCTGGAATTCCCTTTGTAAGCCATTCAGGAGCTGGCTCGCCTTTCAAATAATGATTAAAAAATCCAAACATGCGTGTACTTAAATCTATTCTGTTTGCCCAGTATTTTGCCTCTAAATTGTGATCCATTCCATTATAATTGATCAACCATACAGGTTTTTGGAGACGGTACAATGCCATGAAAAACTCAATTCCCTGATACCAAGGCACCGCACCATCATTGTCGTTTGCCATGATTAGAAGCGGAGTATTCACTTTTTCGGCACCGAATAAAGGCGAATTTTCGATATAATGCATTGGTTTTTCCCAAAGAGTTCCGCCTATTCTGCTTTGCGTTTCTTCGTACTGAAACATACGACTCATGCCAGTTCCCCAGCGAATTCCACCATAAGCGCTGGTCATATTACTCACTGGTGCTCCGGCCATTCCCGCAGCAAACATATTGGTCTTGGTTACTAAATAGGCTGTTTGATAACCTCCCCAACTTTGACCTTGGAGGGCAATATGCTTTTCATCAACAAAAGGACAATTATTAATCAATTTCTGAACGCCACTTACTATACAATCATAAGCACTTTGTCCTGGATATCCGTCTTTATAAACAATGTCGGGCACAAATACCAAGTACTCATTACTTACATAAAATGGGATACTAATGGTCGATCTGCTCGGTTGAGGATAATTGTAACGATTTTTATTTTCAGAATTTCTTTCGTAAAAATAAACCATCATCGGATATTTACGATTAGGGTTGAAATTGTCTGGTTTATAAAGCAAACCTTGCAACGAATCACCTCCAAAGGAGTTCCATTTTACCATCTCTACTGTTGGCCAAATATAGTCTTGTTGTTGAGGATTTGAAACAGAAAGTGTCAATGGATTTTTGAAATCTGGTCCACTATATTTCACTTCTGGAAATTCAGAAACAGTCTGCGTTGACCATAAAACATGCGAATCGTTTTTGGCTTTTATGATGCCACCTAACATAAAATCTCCTTCCAAAAGCGTTTTTAAACTTTCAGGTTGAGCCATTATCATCGAACAATATGATTCTTTATTATTTGTCTCATTGAAAGCAGACAAAACAATCTCTTTTTTCAACGGAATAAAATTGATTTCCTTGTCGGTTTCCACATAACGGTATTTAATTTTTTGGTTTCTAGCATTGGTTAATTTTAATGCTTTTTCTTTGCCTTTTGGGTCAATTTTCCACAAATCATATCGGTCATACAGTATCAAATAATCATCATTTTCAGTCCAACCAGCTATTCCATAAGCCTCGGGATCGTTCGGCGTATCATGCTGTTCGTTGTAAAGTTTGTATGGAATATCTGCACTTATTATACTTGATTTTAGCGTTTTTGTATCAGTTAAGTGGTACTGAGAATCTGTAAAATCGAACCAAACTGCATATTTTCCTAAATTCGAAAGGCTTAAATTATTTCTTTCTTTCAACAAGCCGGTTTTTTGTCCTGTTTTTAGGTCGATTAGATAATAATTATTTAAACTTCTGGAAGTCCAAACCATTTGTTTTTCATAGCTTTTATCATCTATACCTAATGCAATGTCTGCATTGTTGAAATTATAAAGTCTAATGTTTTCGATAGTTGTATCAGCAATTTGAATGCAGGTTTTGTCTTTAATTTGGTATACAGCTGTATACGTTTGCTTTTTCTTTTGCGCAAGTTGTTTGAGTTGCATGGGCTGTATCTGCGTATCAGTATAACTCCACAAATCTAATTTAGGCTTATCTTCGTCGAGTACACTGTCTTTTTTTATCTCTATATGCTTTGGACTTGACCCGAAAAATAATTTAGAACCGTCTTTGGAAAAATAAAAATTTCCGTTTTCGCTTGGCAACCATTCTTGACTAAAAAGTTTCGATTTTGTATTAAGTATATTATTGATATTAATTTTTGTGGTTAGAGTATATTTCAGGCTGTAATTTTTTACTTTAGCTGTATCAGTACTGTGCAAAAATGCTAACTGTTGACCTTTTTCATCGAATTTTATAAGCTTAATAGTCGCCGAATCACACAAAACTGTGTCTGCTTTTTGATTCCGTGGATCGAAAACAATCAAAGATTTAAGTTTTGTGCTGTCGTTGCTTTTATTCAGGTAGGCTATTTGAAATCCTTTAGCTGCAATCGAAAAAGTGTCGATTCGATTAAAACTGAACTCTACATTATTGATTGGATCCCAAATTTTCAGCAAATAATTTTCTTTCGCTTTTTTATCCTTGCCTTTCTTAGCGTCTTTATCCAGCATTGCTTCGTCTTTCTTTGCCTTTTTATCAACAACTGTTTTGGTCGTGTCAATTGTGTAGCTCAACCAACTACTTTCATCGTCAGCCAGCTGAAAAGATTTTACTTTGGCAAAAGTAGAAACTAGATGAGTTGTTAAATTTAAGACTCCCATACTCTCTTTGGGCATTTTATCTTTGGCCGTTTTGGCTAATTTAAGTTTCCGTAGGCTGTCTTCTGGCAATGATATATTGAAAACAATAAACTTTGAATTAGCTGCAAATTTTGCATTTTTTCCATAAAGAATAGTGTCGGTTTTCTGATTTTGAATGCTGTGAACGATCAACATTCCATCGCCTTTTTGTTTGTTGAGCTCATAAGCCACAAACTGACCATCATTACTTATTTGCCTGTTTTCAATGCGTTTCCAATTGGCAAAATCTGAAATTTGGAGTGATTTCTTTTGCGTAAATGCTGATAATGAGAGCGTAAAGGCAGCTAGTCCAATTAATAAATACTTCATAGATATTTTTCGTTTAGAATTAGAATAATGAGGATTGAATTGGATTCAATTTTAAAGAATTTGCAAATATACAAATTGTTTTTCAGTTAATTAATTGAGTTTCCTAAGTTTATTAAGTTGTTGCAATTTGTTTTATTCGAGAAATTATAGAAATTATTTAAACTATAAATACATCATAATTGAATTTATTTAAAAATATTTGATACTCAATACTAATCACATGTTATATTTTGATTATCATAATTTTAGAATAAAATGACCCTATACAAATGGTGTTGAAACATGATGATTTGAAAAAAGGAAGTATTATTTTCAAATGAATTATTGGAATACAAAGAAAATTGCGATAAATAATTTATCTTTGTAATCTTATTCCACTTTGGTTAAAATTGCAATCAATCCAACAATTGGCTCTGAATTATAGAACTAAAATATATAAAAAACAAAAAATAGCTATGGCAAAAACTACTGAGGACGTGAAAACTCCTACATCGGAAAAGTTAAAAGCATTGCAATTGGCAATGGATAAGATTGAGAAAGATCATGGGAAAGGCGCTATCATGCGTATGGGCGATACCAAAATTGAAGATATGGCCGTAATTTCATCCGGATCTTTGGGATTAGATATTGCGTTGGGCGTTGGTGGATATCCTCGTGGTAGGGTGATTGAAATTTACGGTCCAGAATCTTCGGGTAAAACCACATTGGCCATTCATGCCATTGCCGAAGCTCAAAAAGCGGGCGGAATTGCTGCTATTATTGATGCTGAACATGCTTTCGACCGTGCGTATGCTGAAAAACTAGGTGTAAATACCGACGAATTATTGATTTCGCAACCTGATAATGGCGAACAGGCTTTGGAAATTGCGGATCAATTGATTCGCTCTTCGGCTGTGGATATTGTGGTGATTGACTCTGTGGCTGCTCTTACTCCAAAGGCTGAGTTGGAAGGCGATATGGGTGATTCTAAAATGGGACTCCAAGCACGTTTAATGTCGCAAGCGTTGCGTAAATTAACTGCCAATATCAATAAAACAAATACTACTTGTATATTTATCAACCAGTTGCGTGAGAAAATCGGTGTCATGTTCGGTAATCCAGAAACAACCACGGGTGGAAATGCTTTGAAATTTTATGCTTCTATCCGCTTGGATATTCGTAAAATCGGACAATTGAAAGATGGCGATGAGGCTATTGGTAACCAAACAAGGGTGAAAGTTGTGAAGAATAAAGTGGCACCACCTTTCCGCAAAGCCGAATTTGACATTATGTTTGGACAAGGAATTTCCAAAACTGGTGAAATACTTGACTTGGGAGTTGAATATGGAATCATTAAAAAGAGTGGTTCTTGGTTCAGCTATGGCGACACTAAATTAGCACAAGGACGTGATGCTTCAAAACAAGTTATTTACGATAATCCTGAATTATCACTCGAATTGGAAACAAAGATCATTGCGGCTATAAAAGCGAAATAGGTTTTTAGTAAACGAGTAGACAAGGAAACAAGTAGACGGTAATTATAAGTGTTAATGGTTTAATTATCAAATTCGACACAATTTTAATTTCAAAAATAACAATTATGAAAAAAGTATTATTCGCATTTACACTATTGTTTGCATTGTCATGTAGTAATGATAATGACGACAGTTCTATTAAGGAAGGAATTGGTGACGTATGGATTAGTGGTGGTTTGGCTCATTGTGCTGAACAAATCCGTCTTGATAATGGGAGAACTCTAATTGTTAAGATAAATGATTTAATCTCTTATAGTTCAGGTGATAGAGTAAACGTAAAGTACAGAGAAATTGGTGTAAATGAGTTTTGTGCTCCTAATATCGATTGTGAAATCGTAGAAATTAAAAAAGTAAAATGATATTTGAAATCAAAGTTGAAGTAGGCTGTAATTGTTGCTGAATACTACATAAACAGCTCACAAAACTGTTTACATATTTCAGTATAGTACAGATATTATTTCAACTTTTCAGACAATCTAGTAGAAAATTTATAGTTGAAGCTAACTTCAAATTCCCACTATTAATCCCGCAAGGCGAGAGAGAAATCTGGGCTAATTTCCCTTAGGAAAGAACAGAAAGCAGAAAATTGACAAGGGATCAGAACTGACCTTGTCAATTTTTTCCGTTCAAATACGGATTGGACACAAAATTTGAATACGCATATATTTTTCAACCATTCTTTATCTTATTTGTTATAAATAGGTTGATCAGTAACTTAACAAAGAAATTATTATTTTTTAATTGTGAAGACGATTAAAGCACCAGATTTTCAACATGAATATTGCAGCATTATTATCAGGAGGAGTCGATAGTTCGGTGGTGGTTCATCTACTGTGCGAGGCTGGATACAAACCCACTTTGTTCTATATAAAAATCGGAATGGACGACGATGAATTGTTGCATTGTAGTTCGGAAGAAGATATTGAAATGGCTACGCTCATTGCTCATAAATATGGTTGTAAGCTCGAAGTTGTGGATTTACACAAAGATTATTGGGACAATGTGGTGGATTATACCATCCGAAAAGTACGGCAAGGTTTGACTCCGAATCCAGATGTAATGTGTAATAAATTGATAAAGTTTGGGGTTTTTGAGCAGAGAGTTGGTAAGGAATTTGATAAAACTGCCACAGGCCATTATGCCACTACAACCGAAATTAACGATAAAGTCTACCTAAGTACGGCCAAAGATAAATTAAAGGATCAGACTGATTTTTTGGCGCAGATTAATTACTTGCAAGTTTCCAAATTAATGTTTCCTATTGGGCATTTGATGAAAACTGAAGTGCGTGACATTGCTCGAAATGCCAATTTGCCAAGCGCTAAACGTCAAGATAGTCAGGGAATTTGTTTTTTGGGAAAAGTGAACTATAACGATTTTATTCGCCGATATTTAGGTGAAAAGGAAGGTCCAATTGTAGAATTTGAAACTGGAAAAATTCTGGGTACACACAAAGGATATTGGTTTCATACCGTTGGGCAACGCAAAGGATTAGGTTTATCGGGCGGACCGTGGTACGTGATTCGCAAAGATGTAGAAGCCAATATTGTTTGGGCATCCAAGGGTTTTGAAGTAGAAACGCAATTTGGGAATCAATTCAAAATGCGTGATTTCCATTTTATTACCGAAAATCCTTGGCAAAATCAGTCAGACGAAATTGATATAGCTTTTAAAATTAGACATACACCGGAATTCACAAAAGGCAAAGTACTTATTACTCCCAACGGAGTTCAAATTTTATCATCAGAAAAGCTTCAAGGTATCGCTCCTGGACAATTCGGAGTGATCTATGATTCTAAGGGGGAAATTTGTATTGGAAGTGGAGAAATACAATAAAAAGATTTGAAAAGTTTGGAATTTGAAGTTTGGAATTTAAAGAGTTCAGAGTTTAGCGTTTAGAGTTCAGCATCTCTTTATCTCCTCACTTCTCACTACCCACTCCTCACTTCATATTAACTTCCCTAACTTTTCTCTTTTTCAAACTTGTAACTTGTAACTATTCTCTTAACTCGTAACTATAAAACAATGACTATAAAAAACCAACTCGAAAAACGAATTTTAGTACTCGATGGTGCCATGGGGACTATGATTCAACGACATAAACTCCAAGAAGAGGATTATTGTGGAACGAGATTTTCCGATGCGAAAATCCTACAAAAAGGCAATAATGATTTGTTGGTTTTGACCCAACCAGATATTATTTTTGACATACATCATCAATATTTAGCTGCGGGAGCTGATATTATCGAAACTAACACTTTCAATGCCCAACGTATTTCGATGGACGACTACGGAATGTGCGATTTTGTGCGTGAAATGAATCTCGAAGCAGTGAAGTTGGCCCGTAAAGCTGCTGATGAATTTACACAAAAAAATCCCGAAAAACCTCGCTTTGTAGCTGGAGCAGTTGGTCCTACCAATAAAACTGCATCCATGTCGCCCGACGTGAACAATCCTGCTTACAGAGCTGTGAGTTATGATGATTTAGTGGCTGCTTATCACGAACAAATCATTGCGCTGATCGAAGGTGGTGTTGATGCACTTTTGATTGAAACAATTTTTGATACCTTGAATGCCAAAGCAGCTATTTTTGCTGCCGAAAAAGCAATGGAAGATGTAGGAAAACGAGTAGACATAATGCTTTCGGTAACAGTGGCCGACAAAAGTGGTCGTACTTTGTCTGGACAAACTGTTGGCGCATTTTTGGCATCAATTGGTCATGCTAATTTAATGTCAGTAGGTGTTAATTGCTCCTTTGGCGCCAAAGATTTGATACCATATTTACATGAAATTAGCAAAAAATCGCCTTGGTTCGTAAGTGCTTATCCCAATGCGGGACTTCCCAATCAGTTTGGTGAATACGATGAATCGCCCGAAATGATGGCTGCACAGGTTAAAGATTATTTCGATGAAAAATTAGTGAATATTATCGGTGGTTGTTGTGGAACTACTCCCGAACATATTGCTGAATATCAAAAACTAATTCAGAATATTGAAGTAAGAAAACCCGCTGCGAAATCGAATAATTTGTTATTGAGCGGTTTAGAAGAATTGGAAATTAATGCCGATTCTTTGTTTGTCAATATTGGTGAACGATGTAATGTGGCAGGTTCTAAGAAATTCTTACGCCTTATCAACGAAAAAAAATACGAAGAAGCTTTAACGATTGCTCGGAAACAAGTGGAGGATGGTGCTCAGATAATTGATATAAACATGGACGATGCCATGCTTGAATCTAAAGAGGAAATGACAACTTTCCTAAATTATCTTGTTTCAGAGCCTGAAATTTCGCGTATTCCAATTATGATCGATTCTTCGAAATGGGAAGTGATAGAAGCTGGTTTGAAGTGTATTCAAGGAAAATGTATTGTTAACTCCATCAGTCTGAAAGAAGGCGAAGCAGATTTTATCGACAAAGCACGTCAGATTCGCAAATATGGTGCTGCGGTGGTGGTTATGGCTTTCGATGAACGTGGTCAAGCGGATAGTTTTGAAAGAAAAACACAGATCTGTACGAGAGCATATCGCTTGTTGGTTGATGTGGTTGGATTTCCGCCTCAGGATATTATTTTTGATCCAAACATATTGGCAATTGCAACAGGAATTGAGGAACATAGCAATTATGGAGTAGATTTTATCAATGCGATTCGATGGATAAAAGATAATCTACCTTATGCCAAAATAAGCGGTGGCGTTAGTAATCTTTCGTTTTCGTTCCGTGGGAATAATTTGGTTCGTGAAGCCATACATTCCGTGTTTTTGTATTATGCCATCAAAGAAGGCATGGATATGGGAATCGTTAATGCAGGTATGTTGCAAATTTATGAGGATATTGATCCTATTTTATTGGAACATGTTGAAGATGTGGTGTTGAACCGCCGACCTGATGCCACTGAGCGGATGATTGAGTTGGCCGAAAAGGTGAAGCAACAAGATTCAGGCGAAAAAGTAGAGAAAGTAGATGAATGGCGTTCGAGAGACTTGCAAGGAAGATTGGAATACTCTTTAATTAAAGGAATAAGCGACTTCCTAGAAGTGGATTTGGCAGAAGCGCTGACAAAATACGATACTGCGATTGAAATCATCGAGCAACCTTTGATGAGCGGAATGAATATCGTGGGTGAATTGTTTGGTGCTGGTAAAATGTTTTTGCCTCAAGTGGTGAAAACAGCTCGAACCATGAAAAAAGCAGTTGCCATTATTCAACCTGAAATTGAGAAGCAAAAAGTCCCAGGACAAAGTTCATCGGCTGGTAAATTCTTGATTGCCACGGTGAAAGGTGATGTGCACGATATTGGTAAAAATATAGTTGGGGTCGTATTGGCTTGTAATAATTTTGAAGTGATTGATTTGGGCGTAATGGTCCCCACCGAAAAAATTATACAAACAGCTATCGACGAAAAAGTTGATATTTTGGGAGTGAGCGGATTGATTACTCCTTCGCTCGAAGAAATGACGGTGGTAGCTGCTGCCATGGAAAAGGCCGGTTTGAAAATTCCGCTGCTTATTGGTGGTGCAACAACTTCAAAAATTCATACTGCAATTAAAATTGCACCGAATTATAGTGGGCCAGTGCTGTATGTAAAAGATGCATCGCTCAATACTTTTATCGTTTCGCAGCTGATGAATGAAAAAACACATAATAACTTTGTGGCTGAAATAAACGCTGAATATCAAGCTCTACGCGACAAACAAGTCAAAAAAGTGAATTTGTTGAGTTTAGATGAAGCTAAAAAATTAAAGCCTAATTTGTTTGACTAAAAAGTTGCATAGATAATTCTTGGGTCAATCTCAACAAGAATTTTGTTAATAAAATTCATTGTTCACAAAACTATTTCATATATTTGTCGGAATAAATAAAGGATCAATTAATACTTTAAAAATGATAAAAAAACATATTCCGAATTTCATCACTTGCCTGAATTTAATGGCAGGAAGTATGGCTGTTTATTATGCTTTCCAGTCAGACTATCTTACCGTTCTGATTTTAGTATCAGCGGCTGCCGTCTTCGATTTTTTAGATGGTTTTGCGGCTCGTATGCTGAAAGCTTACTCCGATATTGGTAAAGAATTAGATTCTTTGGCCGATATGGTGAGTTTTGGACTTGCTCCTGGGGCTTTGGCATTCAGCTTATTATCTGCTTCAAGTCTTCCTTCTTGGGTAGCTTTTTCTGGTTTTATTATTCCTGTATTTTCAGCATTGCGATTGGCTAAATTCAATGTAGATACGCGTCAAACCACTTCTTTTTTAGGGTTGCCAACACCGGCTAATGCTATTTTCTGGATAGGTTTTGCCTATTCTTATACTCATTTTGCAGTATCATATCCTTGGGTAGTTTTGGTACTAATTGTATTTTTTAGCTTGCTTTTAGTGTCTGAGTTACCTATGTTTTCACTTAAAATAGTAAAAGTTAAGGACAAGCAGAATATTACTCAAATTGTATTTTTAGCAGGAGCAGGTGCTCTAATCGGTTCTTTTGGAGTTGAAGGAATTAGTTTAATAATTATCTGGTATATTGTATTGTCCGTAGTTAAAGTGGTAGCAAAACTTTAATTGCTTCGATTTGAAAATTTAATTTTTGCAAAAAACACATTATTTCACACTATTTAGTCTGCACCAACGTTTTTTGGTGAAAGCGTTCAATTAAAAAATTATATCTTTGTACCCATTATTAAAAATGTGGAGAAAAAAACTCAAACAATGAAATTTAGAACACGATTATTACTAATCATTACGCTAATATCTTTTCAATTAGTCGGCGCTCAAACACAGCGCTTAGAACTTGGCTCCACTTCAATTGATACCGTTAAAAACCGAACAACTAGTGCTCGAACATATCGCATAGAAATTGGATCAACTAATCCAAAACAATACGGGAGTCAATTCAGTACTACTTATTTTAACGGTGGTAGAATTGGTGCAACTGTAGAATTTGATTTGAAGCACAATCTCAGTTTTCTTACAGGAGCTTTATATTCTTTGGTTTACTCCAATAAGGTTCAAAATTACACAGTTAGCGATTCAGTTCGCTACAAAACTTTTGCACATTCTATCGATATTCCATTACAGATCAACTATAATTTAGCGCTCGGTAAAAATCTAAAACTGATTGCTTTTGCGGGTCCGAATTTAAACATTGGCCTAGCTCAACCTCAAAAAGTTCAGGTTTATATGTCAGATGTACAAAAAGGGTTTTACCCCAATATTACTAATAAAGAATACGGCGATAATGACTTGTACAAGAATGCCTTAATCCATCGAATTAATTTCCAAATGGTGCTGGGTGGCGGCGTTCAATGGAAAGATTATCAAGTAAAAGGCGGTTATAATTTTGGTATTAACAGCATAAACCGCATTGATTCCAGTCTAAGTCTCCGACAGAGTGGCTGGTTTGTCTCGGTTGCTTATCAGTTTTAACACATCTACAATTCAGAATTTTCTCAATAAAGCTAAATCATTGAAGGGTTTAGCTTTTTTTATTAATATTATAAATCCTATATCTTTTAATCATAGATTTATGCTTACTTTTGTGGTTGAAGATAGGCAAAGGCAAAGAATTATTTACAATTTAAACATTTACAATTTACAATTTTTTGAGAGCTGAAATCCTGTAAACCTTGTCATCCCTGTCTGAAAATTCATTGTTTCTTAAAAGTATTCCGAATGTTTATACTTATTGAAAAAAAATAAAATGGAACTTTATCAAATCTTCCAACAATATCCGATTATATGTACCGACAGCCGCAACTGTCCGAGAAATTCTATATTCTTTGCACTGAAAGGTGATAATTTTGATGCCAATAGTTTTGCTTCTCAAGCTTTAGAAAATGGTTGTGTTTTTGCGGTAATCGACGATGAAAAATACGCTACTGATGAACGTTATATCTTAGTTGATAATGTATTAACTGCATTACAACAATTGGCGACCAAACACAGAAAAATAGTTGGAACGAAGGTTATCGGGATAACAGGCACGAACGGGAAAACAACTACAAAAGAGTTAATTGCCTCTGTGTTAAGCGAAAAATTCAATGTTTTATTTACCCAAGGAAATTTGAATAATCACATTGGGGTGCCGCTCACTTTGCTGCAGATTAAGCCCGAACATGAAATTGCAGTAATTGAAATGGGCGCAAATCATTTAGGTGACATAAAAGAACTATCAGAAATTGCCTATCCTGATTATGGCTTAGTTACCAATGTGGGCAAAGCGCATCTCGAAGGTTTTGGTTCGTTCGAAGGGGTACAAAAAACCAAGGCTGAACTTTACGACAATATTCTTGCCCAGGGTAAAGGCATTTTTATCAATAGTGACAATTTGTATTTGCTTGAAATGGCTTCCAAAGCTGGTTTCGCCATTGAGAATAATGCTAATGTGATAACTTACAGTTTGCAACCAGACTCATCAGAAGCCCAAGTTATAGGAAAAGTGAGTGCTTGCTCGCCGTTTCTAGAAATGGAATGTAGTGTTTCTGGACAAACAATAGACTTAAAAACAAAGCTCATCGGTGCATACAATGCTGAGAATGTATTGGCTGCGGTGAGTATTGCTTGGCATCAGGGCATGAATCTTGCTGAGATTAAAGCTGGAATTGAAAAATACAGTCCAACAAATAACCGTTCACAACTCACAATTACTGAACGAAATACATTGATAGCTGATGCATATAACGCTAACCCAACAAGTTTAAAAGCTGCCATTCAGAATTTCGGGACAATGTCAGTCAGTCCTAAAATAATGATAATCGGTGATATGTTCGAACTTGGTTCGCAATCCGAAGAAGAACATCAAGCTATTATTGAATTGATCAATCAATATGTTTTTGACAAAGTTTATTTAGTGGGATCACGTTTTCAGAAAACAAAATCGAAATATGCTACTTACGAAACAGTAGAAGAATTGATTGAAGAAGTCAATAAAAATGAATTATTAAATAAAAATTATATACTAATAAAAGGTTCACGAGGAGTGAAATTGGAGAAGGTTATACCGTATTTATAATTGAAAAGTTTGGCTGCCCCCTAACCCCCTGAAGGGCATAGCCGTCAAGCTAAGAAAAAACATATAGTTTATATGGGGGTTACTCATCATTAATAAGTAGTGCAAAAACGAGTATCAGTTCAGTATTTAGCCCACGCCGAATAGATGAACTGGCACGTAAAAGCGGATTTCTAAAAAGGAAAAGTAAGTTTACACCCTCAGCGTTCATTGATTTAATATTTTATGCAGTAATCGGCGAAACCACCAGTTTGCAACAAATTGTAAAAGAAGCTCCGCTTGAGCATTCAATTACCTTGAGCAAACAAGGTTTAGATAGTAGGTTTTCTCAATCCAGTGTAGAGTTCTCAAAATCACTATTAGAAGAAGTGATTGCTGAGCAGACATTAGATTATCAAACATTTAGCACCATTGATATCTTTAATCGGATTCTAATAAAGGATTCGACTAAATTCAATATCAACGAGTCATTTGCGGATGAGTTTCCGGGAAGTGGCGGCTCAGGTTCTTCGGCTGGTGTGAGTATTCAGTTTGAGTATGATTTTAAAAGCGGTAAAATAACTGATATTGATTTGCAACCTGAGATAAGCAATGATAGCAAAGATGCCTCTAAAAAGGCAGATCAAATAATAGAAAGAGATTTAATAATACGTGATTTGGGTTATTATCGAGACCAAGTAATCGAAACCTGTATTAAAAATAAAGCATTTTATCTTAGTCGATTATGCCATTCGTCGAATGTGTATGAAACTATAACTAGCATTAAGCCAATAGATTTCAACGAGGTTTATGCCCAAATGAATACGGCTGGCATTGAGTACAAAGAAATAAATGGATTTATTGGACTTAAAAAAATTCCAACTCGACTAATTATCTGCTTGTTGCCTGAAAGTGTTTATGAAAAAAGATTACGGTTACGGGAAAAAGAAAATAAAAAACGGAAGCAACAAACAACCGATAAATTTAAAGGTCGTGCTCATTTTAATCTATTCATTACCAATATACCAGAAGATAAAGTATCCAAAGAAGAGATATGTACCTTGTATCGAATTCGTTGGCAGGTGGAACTAATTTTCAAAACATGGAAGTCATTATTTAAGGTAAATAAGTTTCAGAAAATGAATCGAAATCGTTTTCTAACAACACTTTATATAAACCTATTGTGGATAGTTGTAAATTGGGCACTTTTTTACCACTTTTTCAAATATCAATTTATATATAAAAACAAACTAGCAAGCATTTATAAATGTATGAATACTCTGATTTCATTTTCAAGAAGTATCCGTCAAATGTTGAGGTTGACAAAAATTCAAGTAGGAAAAACAATTAGAGAACTGTACGAGATATTATCAAAAGG
>JBBRHJ010000071.1:0-14524 GCA_038222885.1 Bacteroidales bacterium
TCAATGGTTCGTTATAAAACAGCTAAACACTATGCAGCAATTTTGCCCCATACTCTAAGTTCAGCTATGATATTCTTATTTTTCTTCGTGTTAGGATTAATGCCGAACCTTTGAATAAATGTTTTTAATAGTAATTCGTTGTTATACATTGTCTTATAATCAGACATTGAGAACTGCGAATTATCGTCAATTTTTGTACTTAACCATTCCACCTTTGCTAAATTGACAGCGGTCAATGCAGCATTAAAGTGGAACGCAAGTTTATTTTGGCTACGAGCCTGACAGTTGGTCAGGCCACAGTATTGTTTTGCATCTCTGTAAAGGAACTCTATTTGAAAACGAGAACAATAGTATCTAAAGATTTTGTCAGCGCTTAAATCTAAGTCTGTTGAGAAATAGATTTTTCGGGTAACTTCTTTTGCGTCTTTATAAAACACGGCTACAGCAATTTTAATATCTCTTTTAAATGCAACAGAGTAAACTTTGGCAGAATAGACTTTTACGTGATCCTCACAAACAACTTCTGTGAAATGCTTCAAGTTAAGAGATTTGAGATTGAATTTCCCGTCATATTTTTTGTTTGCTCCTTTTTTACCATTTTGTTCGCCAGTGAATATATACTTCAAATTAGAGTCGCTGCGTAATCGACTGATAAAATGCAGACCCAAAGAAAGCATTGTGTTAACAACTTCTTTCTTAGAGAAGTAGGCATCGGCAACCATATATTTTGATACATCTTTGAAATACAAGTAATTCTCTTTAACTATCTGACAATAGTATACTAATAAGGTCATGCCTTTGATGGGAGGTGTTTGAATTGCATTTAAATGAAATGCCGTATTTCGCACAACATCAATGGCAGCAAAGCCGCAAATCTCTAAGCCCCATTTGGCTTTTTTTGCACAACCTGACCAATACATATTTAGACCAAAGGTCATTTTTCCACTTTTGGAAATATAACTCGGATCGAAAGCAACTAAACATTCTTTAATAGATTGTTCCAGAATTATCTTAAGATTAAAATCTTGAAAGTTGAATTTATTCTCAAAATTAATCCGAAAGTACTGTTCACAGTTTTTGGAAAAACGTGAGAGTTGTAGAAAATTAATTCTACCTTTGATGCTCAAAAAGAGCACTAGAACGTTTGCAATAAACTGTTTTCGTGATTCTTTTAAAGTCAAAAATTTGTCTGATTCTAATGTGCTATATATCAATGACATAGCATTTGGGTGTTCGTTGGATGGCATATTTATTTGATTACGGAATAATCTATAAATATACTGATTTTCAATGAATTACCCAAATGTTTTAACTCTTATTTTTTAGTTATTTTTCTCATAATCAAATACTTATTTCATTTTATAACGAACCATTGATTTTTAGCATATTGGCTTATTTTTCTTTTTTTCTCTGCCTTCGCCTCTTCCTCAGCCTGTGCCTCTTCCTGTGCCTTCTCCTTCCCCTATCGTCACTTAAACGAAATACTAAAATCTACTCTATTTAAAATTGAGCGTCCCAAAGTTACCTCATCAGCATATTCTAATTCATCGCCAATGGCTATGCCACGAGCAATAGTGGTAATTTTCAGATTGAATGGATCCAACTTTCTATAAATATAAAAATTTGTAGTGTCGCCTTCCATCGTAGTACTCAATGCTAAAATTACTTCTTTAATATTTTCATCCTGAACACGTTGTATCAGACTTTCAATTTGCAAATCGTTAGGTCCTATGCCATCCATAGGCGAAATTATACCTCCTAAAACGTGATATAATCCTTTAAATTGTTGTGTATTTTCAATAGACATAACGTCTTTTAAATTCTCCACGACACAAATAGTTTCCTTATCGCGTGATGGGTGGCAGCAGATATTACATATTTCGGTATCAGAAATATTGTGGCATACTTTGCAATACACAATATTCTTTCGCATATTTAATATCGAATTTCCAAATACTTCCACATCACTTTCGGGTTGTTTCAGTAAATGAAGTGCCAATCTCAATGCTGTTTTATTCCCTATTCCGGGTAGTTTCGAGAATTCTCGGACTGTGTTTTCGAGTAATCCCGACGAAAATTGTTGTTGACTCACATTATACTTTAAAATGGTTTTTACTTAGAATCTAAAGACCCAAATAATGTTTGCAAATTTACAAAAAATATCCGATTTATCTATTTTCAGTTTTGTAAGTGGGGTGGGGTCGTTTTTTTATGCTATTTTTGTAAAATTATATCTACTAATACCCATTTTTGATGTCTGCTACTTTTATACTTCTAATAATTGCCGCTTATTTTTCTCTGTTGTTAATCATTTCTTATTTTACAAGTAGGAAAACTGCTGATAATGATACATTTTTTTTAGGTAATAAAAAATCTCCTTGGTGGGTGGTTGCGATTGGTATGGTCGGTTCTTCGATATCTGGGGTTAGTTTTGTTTCGGTTCCGGGTATGGTTCGAGGTATTGATTTTAGCTATATGCAAACTGTTTTTGGATTCTTTTTTGGTTATTTGATTATTGCCAATGTACTTTTGCCACTCTATTATCGCTTAAATTTAACTTCAATTTATACCTATCTCGAACAAAGATTCGGGATAAGAGCTTATAAGACAGGAGCTTCATTTTTCTTGTTGTCCAAAACAATTGGTGCAGCTGCAAGGCTTTATGTGGTTGCACTTATTTTACAAACGGTGGTTTTCGATTCTCTGCATATTCCTTTTGTAGTTACAGTTTGTAGTGTGATTTTTCTTATTTGGGTTTATACATTCCGTGCAGGTATCAAAACCATTGTGTGGACTGACACCATTCAAACGCTGATTATGATAACCACTTTGGTGTTGATTGTGGTGCAGGTTTCAAAACAGTTGGATTTTGGTTTTACCGAATTAATTTCACAACTTGTTAATAGTGAAAAGACTAACATTTTTGTTTTTGACGATTGGCATACGAAGCAAAACTTTTTCAAACAGTTTTTTAGTGGTATCTTTATAGCCATCGTAATGACTGGTCTTGATCAGGATATGATGCAAAAGAACCTTTCGTGTAGAAATTTGAAAGATGCTCAAAAAAATATGTATTGGTACGGAATTTCTTTTGTGCCAGTTAATTTGTTATTCTTAACATTAGGCGCAATGTTGTTAATGCTAGCCACTCAGAATAATATTGCCCTACCAGCCATGTCTGACGAGATTTTACCACTTTTTGCCACCAACTATCTTGGTAAATCAGTGTTGGTGCTCTTCATTATTGGCATCATTGCAGCGGCTTTTTCGAGTGCCGACTCTGCACTAACAGCTTTGACAACATCATTTTCCGTAGATATTATAAATGTTCAGAAGAAAGATCAACAAACAGCTAAACGTACACGAATTATTATACATGTTTGTATATCAATACTTTTTGCTATAATAATTATTCTGTTCAAAGCCATAAATAGCAAGAGTGTAATCGATGCCATTTACGTTGTAGCTTCTTACACTTACGGTCCGCTGCTGGGTTTATTTAGCTTTGGATTATTTACTCGACTGAAAACCAATGATAAATTAATTCCCTATATTGCCGTTTTATCACCCATTATTTGTGCGATGCTCGATTATATAAGCTCCGCAGTTTGGGGTTATTCGTTTGGCTATGAACTCCTAATGATTAACGGTTTCTTGACATTTGCAGGATTATGGTTGTTCAGGCTGAAACCGAACTTAGTTTAGATAGAGCCAAGAATCAAGATATTAGACAAATAAATATTTAAAAATAACATACACTATGGATATAAAATCTGCCGAATTTGTAATTAGCAATACCGATTACAATAAATGCCCTGAAAGTAATTTGCCCGAATATGCTTTTATTGGACGGTCGAATGTTGGAAAATCGTCGTTGATAAATATGCTAACTAATATACATGGGTTGGCTATGACTTCCTCAAAGCCAGGTAAAACTCTATTGATCAATCATTTTCTTATCAATAAAAATTGGCATTTGGTCGATTTGCCAGGATATGGATATGCAACAACAGGAAAGAAAATGCGTGAGCAGTTACAAACGATTATCGAAAGTTATATACTTGAACGTTCTCAGCTTACTTGTGTTTTTGTGTTGGTTGATAGTAGACATGAACCGCAAACAATCGATTTGGAATTTATGGCATGGTTGGGCGAGAATGGTGTCCCGTTTGCACTAGTATTTACAAAACTCGATAAGATGTCAAGCCGAGTTGCAAAGGAAAATATGAAACAGTATCAAGAAAAGCTTGCCGAACAGTGGGAAGAATTACCTCCGATTTTTGTTACATCAGCCGAAAAAGCAACCGGTCGGCAAGAATTATTAAAATATATTGAAGATATAAATAAGTCCTTATAAGTGTATTGCTGAGAAAATACATAAGTATTGAAATTCAAAAAATACTTAAAAACTAATTTCTCGTATATTTTGATAAATAATATTCTTATCTTTGAACAAATAATATTTAAAATTTAAAACATAAAAATTATAATCTTATGAGCAAACAAGAAGACGATTTGTTGGTTTATGATGAAGACGATGCTGTAAAATTCATTCTAAACTTTTTAGATTCTGCCTCAGGTGGTAGCTTTGATGATACCAAAATTGAGTATGTGTTGGATGTAATTTATGATTTTTATGATGAAAGTGGATTTATCGAAGAAGACTCGACCGAAGAAGCAAGCATCGATGAAGAAGCCATGTATAAATACATCAAGAAGTCCGCTAAATCAGATAAAATTGAACTTACGGACGAGGAAATTAAGCTTATTCTCGAAGCGGAGTTCGAATATGGTAAATCCATAGGTATTTATAACGAAGAAGAGTAAATCTTATTTCTTATTAATGATAAATCAACATATACTCTGGTGTATGTTGATTTGTTCTTTTTTATGCACTAAATCTTTGTTTTATAAGGTAGAGTTCTACATTTCTACTTCGTTTTGATAAAACGAGCGTAATTTAATTATGAGTAATATAGCAGTAGTAATCTTAAATTGGAATGGTGAAGCATTTTTGAAACGTTTCTTGCCAATTCTCATTTCCAATACACAAACAGCAGATACAGAGATTTTTGTCGCTGATAATGCTTCCTCTGATAATTCCTTGAAATTGTTGAAGGAGGATTTCCCTACTGTAAAAACAATTGTTTTAGATCAGAACTATGGCTTTGCCGGAGGTTACAACAGAGCGTTGGAGCAAATTGATGCGAAGTATTTTGTGTTGCTAAATTCTGATGTTGAAGTTACTGAAGATTGGTTGCTTCCTATGTTCAATTATTTAGAGCAGAATAAGGATGTGGCTGCATGTCAACCTAAAATTAAATCGATTCAGGATCGTAATCTCTTTGAACACGCAGGAGCAGCTGGTGGATTTATAGACTATCTTGGTTTCCCATTTTGTAGAGGCAGGGTGCTTTCAAATATCGAAGAGGATAAAGGTCAGTACGATACAATTATTGATGTATTTTGGGCATCGGGAGCTTGCTTTATGGTGAGAGCTGATTTGTTTAAAAAGCTAGGTGGTTTTGACGATGTGTTTTTTGCACACATGGAAGAAATTGATCTATGTTGGAGGTTTAATAGTAGAGGTTATAGAGTAGCCTGCATTCCGGAAAGTACTGTTTATCATGTTGGAGGGGGCACATTAAAATCAGAGCATCCGTATAAAACTTATCTCAATTTCAGAAATAATCTATTGATGCTTTATAAAAATCTCCCTCAAAAAAATCTTGCTGAAGTGCTTAAATGGCGAAAATTACTTGATTATATAGCCTTTTTCCAAATGATACTTACTGGAAAACTTCGCAATGCCATGAGTGTGATGCGGGCAAGAAAAGATTTCAAAAAACTCATGCCTGAGTTTGATGAGAAGAGAAATGAAAATATACTCTTTGCCACTCGAACTCAATGTTCAGAAATGCTAAATAAAAGTATCATTGTTGAGTATTATTTCAAACGTAACCGTACTTTTAGTCACCTGTACGACAATTCTCAATTAATAGGATTTGGTGATATAGCCAAGTTAAAATAAAAAAAGCTGCTAAATAATCCAGCTTTTTTTATGAATGTTTATTGTCAGATACCATCCTCAACATTCCATACAAATGCACGAAGTCCCATTAAATCAGAGGTTTCATCTAGCGCTTTAAGTTCCTTTAATAAAGGTTTAACTTTTTCATCATCTACTACTGTAAGAATTGTTGAGTTGAGAGCAGGCCAAGCATGTGATCCGTAATGAGGTTCTCCTGTTTTTGACCCGCGACCTTGTACCTCGTTCCACAATGTAAATCCACGGATGCTATTGTAATTTAAAATAGCAACAACTTGTTCGTAGTACGCTTGATCGAAGGCTATAAATATTGATTTCATATTTTTTTATTTTTTTTGAAAAAGCAGCAGAAGTATTTGAATACTCACTTTATTTCTGCTGCTTTTAATTTAATTATTTTTTGCTAATGCTGCTCGTCTTATTTTTTTACGTGTACGTTTTACGCCTTGTCCGCCAAACATAGTGTAGATTGTAGGAATCAATACCAAAGTAAGAATAGTTGAAATTGACAATCCGCCTATTACTGTAATGGCCATTGATTTCCACATTTCCGAACCTTGTGAATTACTTAATGCCAAAGGCAACATCCCTAACACGGTAGTAAGTGTTGTCATTAACACTGGACGTAGACGTGATTTTCCACCATGAACCACAGCTTGAATGATACCCATACCACGTTCGCGATTCAAATTAATATAGTCGACCATCACAATACCGTTTTTAACAACGATTCCGACCAACATAATCAATCCAACAAACGACATCATATTCAGTGTGCTGCCGGTGATGGCAAGTGCGAGAATCACACCCGAGATGCCAAATGGAATTGAGAACATAATAATAAATGGGTAAGTGAGTGACTCAAACTGTGAAGCCATTACGATAAATACCAACAATACTATTATCAATAATAAGCTAAATAAGTCGCCAAAAGATTCTTGTTGATCTTTAAATGTTCCACCTACTTCTGTGTAAACATCTGCTGGGATACTAATTTGAGCTAATTCTGCATTGATAGCACTTACGGCTTTATCAATAGTAGTACCTGACACGGTAGAAGCTACGGTAACCAAGCGTTGTCGATTTTTACGTTCGATAGTTGGTGGTGTAAAACGTTCAACTACTTTACCTAAATCTTTCAACCGTACAGCCTGTCCTTGTGCATTATAAATCAACACATTTTCAATGGCCTCTATGGACTGACGATACTCCTGTGCATATATTACTTTTATGGTGTACTCTTCACCATCTTCTCGGAAAAGAGAGGCAGTAAGTCCGTTCATCCTGTTTCTCAAATAGTTAGAAGCAGTACTTATATTCAAACCATTCAAGGCTAATTTTTCTCTGTCGAATTCTACTTGATATTCAGGTGTGTACTCATCACGACTAATTTTCACATCTACTAGGCCCGGAATTTTCGACAAGCGTTGTTTAAGTTCTTTGGCTACAACATCCGTTTTGTTAAAATCGTATCCATATATTTCTACATCAAGCGTTGATTGACCGCCGAAACCCATTCCACCACCAGCAAGTACTGTCGATTTTTGAATTTCAGGCGTATTGTCTAAATCTTTTCTGATACTATCTGAAATTTCGAACATGGAACGTTCCCTTTCGTTTAGAGGCAACATTCTGACATTAAAGGAAATAATATTGGCCGCATTGTTTTGTAACGAACCCCAAACATTGGAACTCGAGGCCTGACCTACCGAATAATTAATCATGTCAACTTCCGGATATTTTGCTTTCCATTTATCGTAAAGATTCTGAGCTACTTTTTTCGATATTTCCATACGTGTACCTACTGGCAGATTCACTGTACCCGAAATTCGACCACTGTCTTGAGCAGGAATAAAATCGGTACCGATGGTGCTTGCAGGTATTAAACTTAATATAAAAAAGAGTGTAGCTATGCCTATCATCGTCCAGCGATGACGAACTGCCCAATTTACAAAAGTTGCATATTTATTATCTAAAGTATCTAATGCTTTTTCTATAGGCGAATAGAAGAAATTGAACGATTTTGAACGTTTTGGGTTCAATCGTAAAATTTGTGAACTCAACATCGGGGTCAACGATAATGCTGATACTGTGGATACTATCATAATAATCGTAACCATCCATCCTAATTGTTGGAACATGACTCCAGCCATACCTGTAATCAAGGTTAGCGGGAAAAATACTGCCAATAATGTAAGCGTGGACGCAATAACCGAAACGGCTACTTCATTGGTTCCATGCACTGCGGCACTTTTAGGTCTACTACCTCTTTCAATATGTGTTGTTATGTTTTCGAGTACTACAATGGCATCATCCACCACCATCCCTATCGCGACGGACAAGGCACTAAGTGAGATGATGTTCAAACTACCACCCGTTCCGCCCAAGTATATAAATGCAGAAATAAGTGAAATAGGAATGGTAACAATAATGATAAAAGTCGCTCTCCATCGTCCTAAAAATGCCAAAACTACCAGAATTACGAAAAGAAAAGCAAACAGTACAGTTTCAGTAAGTCCGCTAATGGTTTGTTTAATGTTATCGGACGTATCCATAATAACATTCAGCTTGATATCAGCAGGCAAATTTTTCTGAATTTCGGGAAGCACTTTCAAAATTTCTTCGGCAATTTTTACGGTATTTGACCCCGATTGTTTTTGAACTATGATTGACGCGCCTTGAACATTGTTGGTAAATGTTTCCTGAACCCGTTCTTCTAAATCGTCTTTTACTTCAGCTACATCGCCTAAATATACCGTTTTACCGCCGGCACCGCCTCCTACTACAATTCGTTTTAATTCGTTTGCATTTTTAAATTCTCCATTCACACGCAATGAATAACTATCGCTTCCAATGTCGACTATTCCTGCTGGTGTATTCAGGTTTTCGAGTCGGATATTTTGTGCAATTCCTTCTAATGTAAGGTTATAAGCTTCTAATTTAATAGGGTCGATAAATACTTGCACTTCGCGTTGTGGAGCACCATTAATCGATACCGAACCGACTCCATTGATACGGGCAAGCGGATTGGCCACATTGTCGTCTAATATTTTATAGAGTGCCGGCAAACTTTGTTCAGCAGTGGCCGAAAGCATGATTACGGGAATCATATCGGTGCTGAATTTAAAAATCACAGGCTCTGTGGTTCCATCTGGTAAAAAAGATTTTACCATATTCAATTTGTCCCTTACATCATTAGTCAATGCTTCAATGTCTTCGCCATAATCGAATTCGAGTGTGATTACCGAACGGTTTTCACGCGATGACGATTTGATGTTTTTAAGATTCGAAACGGTATTTAATGTGCTTTCCAACGGACGGGTAATATTAGTCTCTATATCGGCTGCACTTGCTCCCTGATAAGTAGTCAGTACCATGATGGTATTGGTCTCTATATTGGGGAGCAAATCTATAGGTAATTTATTGAGCGAAAAGAGACCTAAGATGACAATGGCCACAAATACCAAGGTGGTCATTACCGGTTTCTTGACTGAACTTTCGTATAAACTCATTTTATTTATAATTTAATTTTTTTTATGTGCTATTTATCTATTTAATAGTCTAATGCATTGATAGTTATTATACTAAGTTTACTAAGAAACAAATTATTTTCAAACAGGATTTTCTCCCGATTAATTTTGTGGAATACAAAATTAATAATTTGTTTTTTTTGAGATTTAAGCAGCTTGATATATCTTCCATCAATTCTCAAAATAGTAAATGTTTAAATAGTAAATCCCTTTTTGCTATTTTACAACTTCTACTTCTGAACCATCAATTAATCTAGATTGTCCAGATACAACTATTTGATCTCCAGCTGTTAAACCTGAAATGATTTCGTAAACATTCTCAGCACGTTGACCTACTTCTACTTGTTTGTATTCAACTTTTCCACTCTTGTATAAAAACACAAATCGTGCGGCTGAACCGCTTTGCTTTACTATCGCCCTATCGGGGGCTACCACATGTTTTGCATTGCCAAAACTAATATTTACACGTGCAAACATGCCTGGACGAACCTTGCCATTATTGTTGTTCAGTTTTATTTCAACGGGGAAGGTACGACTTCTTTCATCGATAGTTGGATAAATTAAGCTTACTTTTCCAGTAAAATTTTCATCTTTAAAAACATCAACATTTACCGAAACATTCATTCCTAATTTAACCATTGTGTAATACGATTCTGAAATATTAACCTTCAGCTTTACAGGATGAATTTTCATAATGGTCAAAATAGGCATTTGTCCACTATACATATCGCCGGTGTCGTAGTTTCTGGCTGTAACTATTCCATCGATCGGACTTAAAAGTTGGGTATTTTCAGATAAATTCTTTAAGCTTGTTTCGGCAACGCTTAATTGTAACTTAGCGTTGTCAAGCTCTTGTTGAGATGAACCGCCAACCGTAAAAAGTTCGGAAATACGTTTGAAATTAACTCTTAAATTTTGAATTTGAGTTTCCGAATTGGCAAGATTGGCAGCATCCATTTGTGCCAATTTTTGTCCTTTTGCAACTCTATTGCCCACTTCAACAAATATAGTGCGAATTCTTCCAGGCGCGGAAGGTGCAATATTGTTTTTCACCTCTGGTTCTACTGTTGCAGTAAAAGTTTGTGATTGATTTACGTCTTTTTCAACTACGGTTTGAATTTGAACTTTAAATTTCTCATCCACTTTCTTTGTTTCATTTTTGGCTTTATTGCCACATGAATTTAATAGAAGTATTAAACCCATCATGAATATAGCACTTAGTCTAATCTTTTTCATTTTATCTTTTTGTTTAAATTTTCGTATGTATTTTTTAATTCTGAAATTCTTTACCTAATAATTTTTCCAAATCCGCTTTTGCCGAAAGGAATTCAAATATCGACTGATTGTAGGCTAATCCAGCATTAATATAAGCCAAATCAGTATTATTCAAATCCAGATAAGTTGCCATACCTACTTCATACATTTTTTTCGAAATGTCCAATGCTTTTTCTGATTGTCTTAATCCTTCTTTGTTCGATTCTATCTTTTTGAGTGCATTTTTGATATTATTCAGACTCGAAATTGTTTGAAGTTCTATGCTGCGTTGTAAGTTTTCGCGTTGTAGCTCCATTTCAACCTTCTGAATCTTAATCTGCTTCGATTTATTGTGTTTTGCGCCGCCTTGAAACAATGGGACTGATAATTGAATACCGAAAGTGGAGGTTGGAAACCAGATTTGTTGGTTTGTGAAGGTTAATGAGTCATTTGCATTGGACATATATTGATAGTTGAAATTTGCTCCAAGTGTAGGAAGTAAAGAGGCTGTATGAACCTTTTCATTTTGATCCATTTGTTTTTTTTGTATGTCTAATTGTTTTAAATCTGAGTTGTTCTCCAGGGTTGTAGCTCCAATTTTCATTACATTATCGTACATAGTAGCTTCAAAATCAGATAACCTGCCTTCCACTTCCACTTCGGTATACATATCAACTCCAATTAACATTTTCAGTTGCAACTTGCTCAGGTTTACTGCATTTTCTGCTGTTACCACATTCGACAGCGAGTTACGAGCTTGTACATCAGCTCTAATCCATTCGTATTCCGACACAGTCCCTTGTTTGAATTTATTGAGAATGATGCGAGCATTTTCTTCACTGTTTTTTTGACTTTTCTGGATCACATTATAGGAATCCTGTGCCATTAAAATACCATAATAGGCTTTCTTAACTTGATTGTAGAGTGCTATTTTTGATGAGCGAGCCGATTCCTGAGTCATTTCAAGTTCGATTTCACTCATTTTTAAAGTTGCCCATAAAGAAGGTGCTACAAGTGGCAATGAGGCATTTAAACCAGCATTAAAAGTATTGTCCTGACCTACTTCAATGCCGTTAGGGTTAGCAGGCATGCCTGGGAATGAAAAAAACAATTTCTGTTTTTTTATTGCACGCTGGTAAGCTCCCGAAATTGATACATTGGGATATAGACCGCCTTTTCGTTCTTTTGCACTATACGTAACCCGCTGTATTTCTTTGTCGGCCACTTTTATGGTTGGGTTTTCGCTCAATGCTATTTCTATGGCTTTACCCAAAGATACTTTGATTGTATCTTGTGCCCTTAATGGGTTTACGGCTATCATGCAGATAACACATAATAGCATAATGGTTTTTTGTTTTTTTGTTTTCACTATTTTCAATGTTAAATTTTATATTTCAGCAAATTGTAAGAATTCACACAATTCTATTTGTTTTTATTATTTGTTTATTTTTCGTTGTCAAAATGTTCATCCATATATTTCAGTCCTTTTTCGTTCGCTATCAAATGTATCACAAGATCAATAAAGAAATCAAGCAGCCTTTTTTTTGAATACTTAATAGGTGAATGCTCCATCAACTCAAAGGTCGTTTTCATTTGTATGGTATGAAAAAGTGAAGTAAGTTCAATATCCAAATCATCTCGGTAATAACCCTCAACAATTCCCTGTCTAATGTTCTGCTCAAATCCAATTTTTATAGCTTCATGCTTAATGTTTTCATGCTTTTCAAAAACTTTAGGGTAATATTTCTGAATATCGTACCACAAGGCATAAGGAGTACAATCAGCAGATTTTTTTAACTCCCGTACAATAAATATTAGAGAATCTATTGCATTTTTATTCTTTAAATTCTTTTCGAATTTGTCAATGTTCTTTTGTTTCTCATAACTAACTATTGCATCTACTAAATCTTCTTTTTGTGGAAAGTGAGAATAAAAAGTCTTTTTTGAAATGCGCAATTCAGAACAAATTTCATCAATCGATACATTACGTATACCAATTTGATGAAACATTTTTCCGGCTGTTAATAATATTTGTTCGCTTAGGGCGTCCATGATTTTTTGTTTTCTGTTTTCAGTGTTTCGGGTGCAAAAGTAAGTAATTTTGGTTCTATCTTTCTGATTCCTATTTATTTTTGCTGTTAAATATTGTCAAACACATGATAATAAGTGCTTTAAAACTGGGTAATAGGAAACTATAAGATTATATAAGTTTTCAAGTACATTTTATTAAACAAAAAACCCCCGAAAATGTTTTCGAGGGTTCAAAATTTATTAGAATAATATTTAAATCTTATTTTTTATTATTGTCAGGCTTTGCATAATATCCATTTCCATAGGCCGAGATATCATCAACACCATTCAGTACTACACCCAAATTGTTAAGTTTGTGATTTTCGTAAATCTCGTTTATAAGTTCAGTTACGTCCTTTGGCGAGTAACCTTGACGTGAAACGTATACTGAATTGTCCACAATTCGGTTAAGTAAATAAGTATCCGACACTACTCCAATAGGAGCTGAATCGATAATGATATAGTCAAACTCCTTTTTGAGTTCTGTAATCAACTCTTCGAGTCGGCTACTCATTAGTAACTCGGCGGGATTTGGTGGCACTGGTCCAGCAGGAATTACCTTGAGTGATTTGCTTAAACCAGATGGAACAATTATATCCTCGATTTTATAATTAGGGTCGGATAGATACAAACTTACACCCTTGTTTTTGTCAATATGTATGTATTCACCTAAAATTGGTTTACGAATATCAAGCTCAACGAATATTGTTTTTTTGTTAAGTAAGGCGAAAGACATTGCTAAATTGATGGCAGTAAAGGATTTTCCCTCACCACCAATACTCGAGGTTACAAGAATAACAGGCGATTTTTTGCCCCCTAACATAAATTGTAGATTGCTACGTAACATTCTAAACATTTCTGCTGTGGCAGAGGTTTTCCCTTCGCGAACAACAACTTTATCGCCATCTCTATTAACGCCAATAGAACCCAGAAATGGAGCATTTATTAATCTTTTCAGTTCTTTTTTGTCGATTATTTTATTATTCAGTAGTTCCTGAATGTAGATAATTGTAATTGGGAACAAGAGAGTAAAAGCTAAAATGAGTGCTAAAACAATTATAATTTTGGGCGATACTGGTTCAACTGAAGAATATGCTGTATCTAAAGTTTTGGCTGTAGGTACCGCACTTGCTAACGATAGAGCATTTTCTTCTCTTTTCTGAAGTAGAAAAACAAAAAGAGCTTGTTTAATTTCTTGTTGTCGTTTTATCTCGATGTATTTGCGTTCTTGCGTAGGTACTTTGTTTATTTTACTTGCAAATTGAGCTTCTTTTCCTTTTAAATCATTTTTTGCTATTTTCAATCCATTAAGTAAGTTGGAAATGCTAGTTAAAATATTACTTCTTAAGGATTTAAGTTGCTCCTCAATTTGTGTAATAACAGGATTTTCATCATTGGTAGTACGAAGCAATTTCATGCGTTCCAAAATGGCTGTATTGTAATCAGCAATGGAGTTAACCAGTGAATTATTCTGATTATTATTGGAACCCAAATTTTCTTGTAATCCTAAGTTTGCTGGAATCAAGCTATACTGATTACGGCTGTCTTTGATATGGGATTCAATATAATTTGCCAAATTAAGCTGAGTTTCAATTTCTGCTAATTTTTTATTGTATTCACT
>JBBRHJ010000072.1:0-14517 GCA_038222885.1 Bacteroidales bacterium
TAATGTAGCACCCTGCCCAACGCTCAACATCATGTTTGAATGAATATGAAGAATGTTTGCGGTTTATCCTTTCGGTTCGCTTGGTGAATTTTTCTATAAATTGACTACATAAGTCAATCTCTTTTTTTGTATTCATTTTGTTTAAGTTTAATAGTTTAGTTGTTTTCTTGTTAGTGTGGTGTGGTGCATACCATAGTTACCATACCATGAGTACCTTGTGGTGTGGTATATATTTATATATACCCACATACCACAGTAACCTCACCACGATATTTATTCATTATCGAAAATATTTAGAGTTTCTTCGACCACCTTTTCAGGTTCTGGAGCTTCCAATACAGTGAGGTTTTCTCTGTATTTTCGTCTATCTGGGTTCGTCGACACATCAACAATCCAATTTTGAGTATTATAATAATCTACAAAACGCCTTGCAACTTTATCTGAAATATTCCAATGATGCATAAACTTTTTAACTAGCTCATTCTGACTATAATTTTTCCCTATCAATAGAATAGTGCGAATACAAACATAGTGTGCTGCAATTTCCAATTTTGATGGTTCTATTTTTGTGTTGATACGTTCTCCACTTGCACCCATAGCATCATATTCGACACGCTCTCCCGTATTGGTAAATGTTAGGTTCTCATCCATTCTAATCACAGTTGATGAGGTCTTTTGATCTTGTGGTAAGTAGTTACCCTTCACCACACATAAGTGCCGCAAATCGCTTTCGTTCTTGTCAAGTCTTAACTCTATTACTAACCTCATTTTTGCTTCAAATCCTTGTGATCCTATTGCATTGTTTTTTGAGGGTGCAAGTTCTTCCGTTCTTTTGCCCGTATGGTGTAAAAAACCAATTGAACATTTATACTTGTTCGCTATAAGTGTGAACTTATTCAAAAACGCTCTTACTTGGTTATTCTGGTTCATATCTTTGCCATCGAACAGATCACCAAACGCATCTAAAATTATCAAGTCGGCTGGCTGTGTGGAAAGTTCAATTTCTAACTTTTGAATAAAATCTTCAGTATCAAATAAAAATCGAATGTTTTGTGCCTGGTCATTACTTAGTCCAATAGTTTTGTTTTGCTTCCTCAATAGATAAGATATCGCGAACTCATCGTCTTCACTACATACTACAATCGCATTTTTATGAATTGCGTTACACTTCCAATCCAAGAAAGGAATATTTCCAACTACACACATAACTAACTGTCGAAGCAACATTGATTTTGCCGTGTCGCTTGCACCTACCAACGCCCACGCTCCAACTTGTGGAATGATACCATCGAATAGATAAGGTATTGAATCAATTTTCATATTGAGTAAATCCAATCCACTGATGAAATTTGTCTTAACCTCTTCAATGGGTTTAGAAAAATCATATATTTTTTCTTTTTCCATTATATTAGAGTATTAAGGTTAATATTCAATGGTCGAACTTTACAACCGTTATAATCCATATTGTCAATAAAAATTTCAATTGCTCCAAATGTTCCTGGAGTTTGATTTGCTCTACTATTTACAATTCCAATTATAGGACTATCAGTATAATTTTCTTGGATTGGCTGGTAAATCAATAAACCGTTTACTTTATTTATCAGTGCAGCATCAAAAGCCCGAACTGCATATTTCGCGAACTCAGAATGAATGATCATTGAATTGCTCTGAATTATTGGCAATAAATCAGCTCTAAGAAACATTATTTCCCTTTGGGTTAATTGATACGCTAATTTGTTTTTATTGTCTGCAAGCGTCTGCAAATAAGTTTCTTTATGTGTAATCAACTTCTTAAGTCGTTCACATTCGGATGAATCAAAGTACTTCATAATTTGCTATCATTATCAAGAAGAAAGCGATAGATGCAATTGTCCAAAAAAGACCAACAATAAATACGTGGAAATAAGTTGATATTGAAATAATTCTGCTATCTTTGCTGTGCTTTTTTGAAAGGTTCGGGGCTGTAATGGTTTCGGACTTTTTCATTTTGCAGCTCCTTTCTTATTTGAGTGCATTGCTGCCAATACCGCATCAGTATCAAACATTAATTTTCGCCCTAACTGTCTGTAAGGAATCAAACCTTTGTTCTTCAGGTGTTGGGCTGTTACTACACTACAATTCAGTAAGGCTGCTAATCCTTTGATACTATAAATGTACTTCTTTTCTGTAGCTGGTTCGGGTGCTGCTACATTTCCAAACTGAGGGGCATACATTTGAAGTGCATCGAACACACACGCCACAATCATTTTTTTAAATTCTACTTGGTCAAACATGATAATATAGTTTATACTTTTTCAAACGCTCCCTTTATGCAAATTCAGGAATCAGATATTTTCGCAGAATATCCTTTGTTTGTGTTGCAAAGATATAGCCTATTTATCTGGACTGCAACTATTTAAACGTGTCTTTATAGTGTAATTTTCTCGCACGTCTTTCGCACGTTAATAGACAAAAAAAAGGTGCAATGTTTCCACTGCACCCATTAATATAAATTGTTAATTATCAATTATTTGATAGGGTTTTTTTAATTAAATTCAATTCTGCAAAATCAATTTCAGTTATTTCATCATATTTTTTAGATTTTGTTTTTTCTATTTCATAAGCACTTAAAACATTGTTCACATTTTTAGCTGTAATTATAATACTGAATTGCTTTTCTATTGCTCTATAGAGTTTTGTTCTTATTCTTGGGTAATTAATTAATTCTTCCATGTCAAGAAAAATTATAAGGTGTGCAATCCTTTTTGGTAATTGTTCGGTATTTAATAGAGTAGCAAAATTATTGAGATACTCATCAGAAACAGTGGTTTTGAAAAAATCTTTAAATTCGATAAGTTTTTTATCTGAACTTTCAAAGTTGAAAGGTTCTTTAAATACTTCGGGGTGTTCAAGTAAGTCCGTTATGCTCTGGACTTTCGGGGCTGCAAGTTTTATTCTCTCGATACGATAATTTAATTTCCTGTGAAGCGATTCGCATTTAGTGTGTGCAGCTTTGTATCTTTTATATTGGGGATCTGTTTCATCTTGAAGGAGTGGAGCTAACGCTGACTGTCTGTCTTCAATTAATTGTCCTACCTCATAAGCATCATCAAGGGTTTTAATCTCTTCTACAATCATTCTGTCATACTGTTCTAAGTCTTTTTCTATTCCTGAAATAAAAGCTTCTTTAGCTATTATCCTTTTGCTGTCTTCAATTAGTATCTTTTTTGCAGCTCCCATAAATTGACCAAAAGATAGGTTTTTTTGCTCAGTGGTGGTTGGTCTGCCCTTTTCTGTGTAAAGTTGTTCTAAATGTCTGTCTTTTTTCATTATCTTAGTTTTTTATCGGTTAAATAGTTTCATCGCTTTTTTCTTTTCGGCATCTGCGTGGTTATTGAATTAGGTTAATTACATCGGTCTTGATTTTGTCATCAATTTTTCTGTAACGAGCAAACGCCCGACTTCCTTCCACATGTCCGCTCATGCTGCCTACAATGTTTGGGTCTTGAACTTTTGCGTATAAATTACCTATAAATGCACGTCTAGCAAGATGAGAGCTTGCAACCTCATTAAGTGGCTTTTGTTCGTCTTTGCGGGTAATCGGATTTAATACAGTTACTACTCTTGTCAGGCCTGCAAGTTTGAACATTGCTTTTATAGAATCATTATATTTTTGCTCACTGATAAATGGAAATAATGTTTCACCGCCGGCATATCTTTTGATTATTTCCTTTGCATTTTCTGACAATGGAACACGCAAAGTTTTTGGTTCGTCATCGCTTGTTTTGCCTGCAATGTATTCTATAAATCCAGCTATCACATTAGAACTTGTAAGCTTGTATAAGTCACCAACACGGCAACCAATAAGGCATTGGAATACAAATATATCTCTTTGAATTGCTAATTGTTTACGAGCCTTAAAATTGAAATTATAAAGAGAGTTTCTTTCATCAATAGTTATAAAAAAGGGTGTGCCATACTTCGCTTCTCCTATCTTAAATTTATTGAATGGGTTTATAACTGTATATTCATTTGCAACCGACCACAAACAAAAGCTCCTTAACTTTCCCAATAGACCTATAACTGTATTTATTCCACGCTTCGAGCCTTTTTTAGTTGTTTCATTTTTCAAAAACTCCTCAAAAGCATCCAAATCAATATCAAAAGTAAATTCCTTTTTGCTTATAACTTCAAAACGTTCTAAGGTTCGTTTCAATACTAAATAGTGTTCATGTCGATTTTCTGATAGTTTACGCTGCTTTAAAAACTTATCGAATAAAGTGTAAATATCTTTTTTCTCTACAAACTCAATCTTTTCTTTTTTCCCTGCTACCGTTCGTAAACTTTTTAATAGTTCTTGTATAGTGCCGTTAGGGTTTGACGCTGCCCACGTGCTGACAGTGCCACGAATAGCATTTAGTTGTACATTTACATAAGCTGATGTTTGCCCTGCCTTATTTACGTTGCTTTTTTGCATCAATTGGGTTTTGGTGTTCCATTGTGAAATATCGCATCTAAATCCCGTACTAAATACTGAAACACGTTTTTTGTCAAAAAAGATATGCAACTGCAACGGAACATTTTTTGTAATTCCTTTGCGTTTTTCGGGGTAAATTCTACTACTTGCAATCATGATAATAATCTTTGTATGTAATCCTTTGTATGTAACTGCAAATTTACATACATTATTCGATATAATCTAATTAAATGTAATTTATTTTATTTATCTTTGCAAAGTATTATTAATTGATTATCAGTACATTTAGTTTTACAGATTGAAATAATATGTAATATGATTAAATAGCTTTTATGTTCCCATCGGGGTCACTTATTGAAAATCAATTAAATACCGTATTAGAACAGCTTTTAAGCCACTTTGGAAACAGGGTGGCTTTTTTTATTTTGTGCAATTATCAAAGATAGTTTGTATATCTGCACACAAATCTTTCACTAAAATATAAAGTGCGACATTATGGCAACGATTAAAGGCGTTGTATTTATGCAGAACAAAAGATTGGACGGTTTAGTTCCTGCAAAAAATACACTTAACACAACAGTACAAAGTAAAATACACACCTACTCCGATAATATTCTATGCTGACCAGCTTACAAAACAAGGCAAGCCAAAAAACACTATTCAGATTCTATAAATATACGCCACTGCAAGCGATTTCAACAGGGCGGTAAATATAGGATTGAAACAGATAGGAAAGCACCTGAAAATTGATGACTTAGAATTTTATGAGCTCGGAACTCTTGGGCGACTATAGCCACAAAACAAGGAGTAAACAAGTACATTGTACATGAATTCCTTAATCATGTCATCCCTGAAATGAAAATTACTGATACCTACATAGAAAAGGACCGGACGATTTTAGAAAAAGCTAATCGAGCAGTCCTTGATGCAATTAAGATTTGCACATCTAAAGGATGAATTGTATATTTACAGTATGAAAACAACAGCATTAATTGAGAAAGCAAAAAACGGCAGTTATGGGATTTTTACCCCAGACATTGACCATACCATAATTGGAAGTGGTAAAACAATAACCGAAGCAAAAGCCGATTTTAAAAATTCAGTAAATGAAATGATATTATCTTATACTGCAAACTCAAAAGAATTACCCGAGGAATTGAAAGATATTGAATTTGAGTATAAACAGTCCTTGATGTAATAAATTCCTATAAATTAAAACTAAATTTTGCTATTTACCCCCCCCCATGTATTTTTAGGGCGGGGTTAAACTTCACGTGCGGTTTATAGCCCCCCTAACTTGCATCCGCACTTTTCACAGTTCCTGCACCCCGATAGTCGTTTTTTAATGTTTCGTTTTCTCTTTCTAACAGCTCAATGTTCTTTTCCATCTGTTTGATAAGTCTTTCCATGTAGGTAATTTTTGTTTGTAAACTGGTTAAATTGTAATTAGTAGGTATTTCCTGATTCTCAAAATCATCTGTGATGTTTTTAGGATTGTGAGAATTAGGTCTATCTTTTTTGAGCAAAATACCATCGCCTGTTTCAATCCAGCTTTGGCTAAATATCCCACCAAATGAATTATTGATGCGACTAAATAGTTTTTCGTTCAAGTACCTTTCATTTCCATTAAAAGCAGAACTGACATTTGTTTTGTCCCTGCCGATAGCAAGAGCTAAGTCTTGTTGTGTCTTAATTTTTCCTATGCTCACAAGATCTCGGAACATAGAATCTAGAATTTCCGATTTTGTTTTCATTGGTTGACAATTAATGTATGTTAACAATACAAAGTTAATTTGTCTATACAAATAATGTTTGTACATTTACACGCAGTACACACTAAAATACAAAAAATAGTACATACCAATAAAACAAGTCGCAAATATACAAACATTAAGACTACAAATACAAAACAAAATCAGCACATTATTTGTCTTCCATTTTATTAATTATTTAAGTTTTTAATTTTCAAGTTTTTTCACTGGCTTT
Source organism: Bacteroidales bacterium (assembly GCA_038222885.1). GTDB lineage: Bacteria > Bacteroidota > Bacteroidia > Bacteroidales > Paludibacteraceae > Paludibacter. The sequence goes on from JBBRHJ010000072.1 coordinate 6,443, forward strand.
ATATCATTATACCTACCATAAAACTGTACAATAGTTCATAATACCAGCGACTTAACATAGTTTTTGTGAGTCTGTAAGTTTAATTGTAACTGCAAACATAAAGATTTTATTTCACATCTCATGCCTATAATTGAAATAAAAAAAATAAAATCCATTCCTAAATTATAGGGAATGGGTTAAATCTTTATTATCAGCTGTTTAATTCTGATTTAGCTTGTATAAATAAACTAAGTGCTTGTAATGCTCTTTGCTCTTTGTTCTTTGTTCTGGTTTGTCCAAGTTAGGTTTGAACACAATTATTTACTTCCTCAATAATTGATATAGCTCGCTGTTTATTCAGTCCGTTTTTTTTGGCTACAATAATTATATCTTGTTGGGTAGGTTCTCCATTGTTGTTAATGGTGGTCGTATGAAAGCCATTAAAGCCAGGAGATGGAAGTAAATCGTAGCCCGGAGCTAATTTCCATTCGCCATTTATCAGTTGAAACGAAAAATTTTTAGCGTGATCGTCACGGTTTTGTATTGCCACATTAAAAACCATCAGTCTGAAAAGTGCATAAACTTCTTCCATATTTTTGGTTAGCACATGACAAAGTTTTAACAAGGATTCATAATCCAGACTTGGTTCACGGTAATTGGCATGCAGTAATCCAGCAGCACTCACAGTGTGAATTTTTCCCGATTCTGTTCTGTCGAAACGTTGCACCCCAAAATAATTCCCTTCAAATAATCTGGTTTCAGGCATATTAATACCACATTTCACTGCTAAAAGTGAATGTTCGTATTCAATTTGACCAATATTAGAAGGATCATTATTGGCTTTAAACTTTACAAGCCATTCTTTTCCATCAATTTTTGCAAAAATCTTAGGACGTGCACCACCTGGCGAACCTCCATACTTATACAAGGTTTCGATGGAATCAACGTACAAGTGCGAAGAAAGAATTTTTGCTGTTTCCGTGGCTATTTGGTCATAGGTCAAACTATCGGATATTGGCATCTCGCTCCAATCGGGACGATACTCTAAGGCGCCCCGCCCATTATTCCCTACCAAGGCTAATCGTTGAATTATGGTTAATTTTGAAGGGTTAATGCCTTTGTTTTTCAAATATCGATCTAAAACAAGGCTTCCCCAACCATCGGGCAAACTGTCGTCGAACACTCCAAAACCACCATTAAAAGGATTTCGTTTGGCTATAAAAACTTCGTGCTGTAGGGGCAAGAAAAATGGTGATATTGATTGTCCTTCCTTTAAATAGGCAGCATCGTATTCAAAAGCACAAAGCGACTCTGGAGTTAATGCAATTCTTCCAACTTTTACATCGTTCATCCATACTTCTATAGTTTTTAGATTATTCATTTTTCGACCCCCTTTTTCTTTTTTTTGTCTCTTCTATCCGTATCAGTTCATCGATACTTTGATAGGACTTATGGGTAAATAAATTTGAAAAACTTTCAGTATCGTTGAGAGCTACAGCACAAAGCAATAGATTCCGAAGTGTAATTTCAGCAGTATTTTCAAATTTTCGATAGGCATCGTATCCAACACCCGCTCGTTTGGCAAAAGCCTTTTGAGTTAGATTTCGTTCTAATCGTCGTTCTCTTACTCTATGAGCGATATTATTCCCAATTTCATTGGGAGAAAATAAATTAATTGTGTTAATATCCATAATTATTGAGGTTAATAGTAATTAATTGTGTTTATACACCTAATTACAAAGATACATTAAATAATTGATATACGATAGATTTGAATAAAAAAATGAAGAATATGAACACATTTAGAAAAGTAGTTTTTTCCCCGAATAAAATATTAACTCGACATTCTGATTTTACGTCAAAAAAAATATTTGTTTGATTTTTTGTGATAAATCCATTTTGATTAGGAGAAGTAAGTACAAAAACGTCCAAAACTATACCTAACTTTGTACAAGAATCAATATAGAGGTATCACAACTAATAAAATTGACTTATTTTTGTTGCACAATCATCAAAACTTATGAAAGCACAAAAAAACATCAAGACACTTGCTACTTTATCAGTATTGCCTTTCATCAGTATTTCTGGTCAGCAAAAACAAGTGCAACCAAATGTAGTTCTCATTATTGCCGACGATATTGGCTATGGCGATTTAGGTTGGTTGGGATCTAAAACCATCGAAACTCCCAATGTGAACAAACTGGCAAATGAAGGCATTCGTTTTACCAACTGTCATTCCACATCGGCCACCAGTACACCTTCGCGATATGGCATGTTTACTGGGTTTTATCCTTGGCACCGAGACGATACTGGCATTGCTACTGGCGATGCTGCCATGATTATAAAACCTGAACAATATACGATGGCCGATTTGTTCAAGAGTGCAGGTTACAAAACGGGTGCTATCGGAAAGTGGCATCTCGGATTGGGCGATGTTACGGGAGCTCAAAATTGGAATGGGGAAGTAACTCCGAATCTAAAAAATATAGGCTTCGATTATTCATTTATTATGGCTGCCACGGCCGACCGTGTTCCTTGCGTTTTTATTGAAAATGGACGTGCTGTCAATCTCGATCCAAACGACCCAATAGAAGTAAGCTACAAAAAACCATTCGAGGGTGAACCAACTGGTTTAAAAAATCCAGAATTGCTGAGAATTCATCCTTCCGAAGGACATAATATGGCCATTATTGATGGAATTCCACGAATTGGATATATGCGTGGAGGAAAGTCGGCACTTTGGCACGACGAAGATATTGCAGACCGAATTACAGATAAAGCCGTTGATTTTATAAGCAATAACAAAGAAAAACCATTCTTTTTATATTTCGGCACCAATGATATTCACGTTCCGCGTGTTCCACATGAACGTTTTGCGGGTAAAAGTGGAATGGGACCTCGTGGTGATGCTATTCTCTCGTTCGACTATTGTGTAGGTAGAGTAATGCATGTGCTTGATAGCCTTGGGATTGCCGACAATACACTTATAATTCTAAGTAGCGATAACGGGCCTGTCATTGATGATGGGTACAAAGATAGGGCTGTGGAATTGCTTGGCAATCACAAACCAAGTGGCAATTTCAGAGGTGGGAAATACAGCATTTTCGAGGCAGGAACACGTGTACCAATGATAGTTAGCTGGAAAAATAAGATAAAAAAACCAGCAATCTCAGATGCGCTGATTTCACAAGTAGACCTTGTAGCTTCCTTTGCATGTCTAGTAGAAAAAAATATACCCGCGGGCGCAGCTCCTAACAGTCAAAATCAATTAAAAGCTCTATTAGGGAAAACACAAAAAGGAAGAAATTACTTGATAGAACAAAACATAAATACTACGCTTTCCATTGTAAATAAAAATTGGAAATACATCGAACCAAGTAAGGGTCCAAAAATAAATATTGGCACAAATACTGAATTAGGAAATTCTCCTGAGCCTCAATTATACAATTTAAAAACAGATCCATCAGAAAAAAACAATTTGGCTAATAGCAATCCCAAAATTATGAATAAGTTAAGTGAATTGCTACAATCAGAGAAAAAACGTGTTAAAAACAATCTTAATAATTAATACCATGCAAAATATCGTTCAACAATTCGTTCTCGCTAATGAAGTAGGTGAAATCCGTCCTCTGAAAATCGGACATATCAACGACTCATTTATCGTTGCAAGTGCATCAGAAGGCGGAACTTCTTATTTCCTTCAAAAAATCAATCACAATATTTTCAAAGATGTGGCAGGATTACAACAGAATATACAAATTGTAACCGACCATTTACGGAAAAAACTCACCGAATCGGGAGAAAAAAATATTGAGAAAAAAGTATTGCAACTAGTTCCGACTAAGGATGCCAAATTATTTTACCAAGATGAAGAAGGTAGCTATTGGCGGATGTATGTAAATCTCGAAAACACACACAGTTTCGATCTTATTACTCCTGAATTTGCTTACAAAGCGGGTGAAGCTTTTGGAGATTTCCAATGTATGCTGTCCGATATTCCTCATGATCAATTGATTGAAACTATTCCTAATTTCCACAATATGGAATTTCGGTTGGAGCAATTCAGAGATGCTATAAAAGGAAATGCTGCGGGACGTTTGGCTGAGACACAATGGATGGTGGATGAAATTGAAAAGCGGGCGGATGAAATGTGCCAACCTGAACAACTTTTTAGAGAAGGAAAACTCCCAAAACGAATCAATCATTGCGATACAAAGGTAAATAATATGCTTTTCGATTCCAACGATGAACCAATTTGTATCGTCGATTTAGATACAGTTATGCCGGGATTTGTATTGTCCGATTTTGGAGACTTTATGCGTTCGGGTGCTAATACAGGCTTGGAAGATGACGTCAACTTAGACAATGTAGAAGCAAATTTGGCTATTTTCGAGTCTTATACAAGAGGATATCTTAAAAAAGCCAACTTTCTCACTCCTATTGAATTAGAAAATTTAGCTTTCGGAGCTAAATTGATTACTTATATGCAAACTGTCAGGTTTTTTGGCGATTACTTAAATGGTGATACTTACTATAAAGTAAAGCACGAAAAACACAATTGGGAACGCACTTTGGCTCAATTCAAATTGCTACAAAGTTTTGAAAAGAATTATCCAGCGATGCAAAAACTGATTATGGCACTAGGGAATTAGTAGCCCCCGAAAAGGGGGACTTTAAGACAGATTCTATATACATACATTGGGGTTCTGATGATTGGGTTTTATACTAAAAACATATTGACAAGGCTAATTTAATTCCCCTTCAGGGGGTCACATTAAAAATATTATGGAAATAAACTGGGGAATGATAGGTTGTGGGAGTGTTACTGAATTAAAGAGCGGACCAGCTTTCAGCAAGGTTCCACATTCAAAATTGCTAGCTGTTATGCGTCGTAATTTGTATTTGGCAAAGGATTATGCTCTGCGCCACAAGGTAAAAAATTATTACTCAGATGCAACTGATTTGTTGAACAATTCAGAAATTAATGCAGTTTATGTGGCGACTCCACCTAACACGCATGCTTCTTATGCCATACAAGCAATGAAAGCGGGAAAAGCAGTCTACGTTGAAAAACCGATGGCTCGTACTTATGCTGAATGTTTGGAAATGATTCAGGTGTCAGAAGCTACTGGAATGCCTTTGCATGTTGCTTATTACCGGAGAGCGCTGCCAGCATTTTTGAAAGTGAAGGAACTAATTGAATCGAATGCCATTGGCAAACCACTGACTGTGAACCTAAAACTTCACAAACCCTTACGTGAAAATGATAAGCTTCCTGAAAATCAAAGCTGGCATGTAAAACCCGAAATCAGTGGGGCTGGATACTTTTACGATTTGGCATCACATCAATTTGATTACCTCGATTTTCTATTCGGTCCTATCACCACTGTACATGGAATAGCGTCCAATATTGGTGGTTATTACGAAGTAGAAGACACAGTTTCGGCAGTTTTCACATTTGCTTCGGGTGTAGTAGGAAGTGGAAGTTGGTGTTTTGTGGTTGATAGAGAATCAGAAGAAGATCGAATAGAAATAAAAGGTACAGAAGGTGAAATCACTTTTTCTACTTTTAAAGTGGAAGATGTGATTTTGAAATCCAAATCTAAAACGGAATCATTCAGTTTCCAAAATACTGAAAACATACAATATAATTTAATTAAGCAACTTGTCGAAAGTCTACGCAAAGAAAATGAATGTGTTAGCACTATGTATTCTGCTGCTAGAACAAGTAAGGTGCTTGAACAAATAGTGGAAGAGTATTACAATAAATAGTAGACAAGGAAACGAGGAAACAAGTAGACGGAAGAGGAAAGTAGGAAGAGGCGAAGGCAGAGGCAAAATTAGGAAAATTAAAAAAAGAAAATTAAAAAAACAAAACAAGGGTCTTGCGGTTTTTAACCGCAAAAAAAAATAAATGCTGCACAAATTTATCAATCCACGATAACTATCGGGATCAAATTTTCAAACTCTTCAAATTCCAAATTTCAAACTCTTTAACAACAACAATATGAAATACGATTTAAGCTCACAAATTACGTTGGAATATACTCCTGAACGTTATTACCGTACTTCTGACATGATAGAAGGAATGCGCCAAAAGCGTTTTGAAAAACTACCGACCAATATTTTCAAAGATTCGGTAGAAGGGTCCATTTATATTGCTCAAAAAATAGCAACTGTAATCCGAAACAAAAGAAGTTTAGGTAAACCCTGCATTTTAGGACTTTCTGGAGGAACTTCAACCTTACAAGTTTACGATGAACTTGTCAGAATGAATCGCGAGGAAGGATTAAGTTTTGCGGAAGTAAAAATCTTTAACGTTTCTGAGTTTTTCCCTGTCTATGGAGGCGATCGACACTCAAACGCTAAATTACTTCGCTCCTATTTAATCGATAAAGTAGATTTTAAGTCGGAAAATTTCATAACTCCTGATTCAAACATCGACCGCTCCAATGTACATGACTTCTGTCAAAACTACGAAGAACTAATCGAGCGGAATGGAGGACTTGATTTTGTTTTGGTCAGTGTTGGAATGGTTGGGAACCTCGCCTACAATGAACCCGGTTCACAAGTAAGCACCACAACTCGGTTGATGCTTCTGGACGACGAATCACAAAGAGAATTAAAACGCTATTACAGTTCGGCTGCCGAAGTCCCTAATAGTGCTATTACAATGGGATTAGCTACTATTCTCGAAGCTAAGGAAGTTATATTATTAGCTTGGGGAGAGCATAAAGCCGCCATCATAAAAACAATTATACAAGGCAAAGTTGATGATAATACTCCCGCATCATTTTTACAATTGCACAACAAAGCCGAGGCAGTTATCGATTTAAGTGCTGCCCAGCATTTGACTCGCCTGAGTCAACCTTGGCTCGTCGGCCCTTGCGAATGGACAAATATACTCATCCGCAGAGCCATCGTTTGGTTGTGTTTTGAAACTGGAAAACCTATTTTGAAACTGACCAATAAAGATTACAATAAACATGGTTTAGGCGAATTATTAGCGTTGTACGGCTCAGCTTACAACGTAAATATTCAGATATTCAACGATTTACAAAGTACGATTACTGGTTGGCCAGGGGGTAAACCCAATGCCGATGACAGCAACAGACCCGAACGCGCCAAACCATTTCCAAAACGTGTCATCGTTTTTAGTCCTCATCCTGACGATGATGTAATTTCAATGGGTGGAACATTCCAACGCTTGGTCGATCAGCATCACGATGTTCACGTAGCTTATCAAACCTCGGGAAATATAGCCGTGGGCGATGAAGAAGTAATTCGATATATATCACTTATGCTCAATTTGATTGATGTATTTGATGAAAACAATGCTGAATTACATGCAAGATATAAATCAATTCTTCAATTCTTGACCAAAGAAAAACAGCCAGGAGACATGGATACAAAAGATGTTTTGTTTCTCAAAGCGCAGATTCGCAGGGAAGAAGCCAGAGCTGCTTGTCGATTTGTTGGGTTGAAACCTGACAATGTTCACTTCTTGGATTTGCCATTTTATGAGACAGGGAAAGTTCAAAAAGGCAAATTATCGGACAAGGACATTAATATCATCATTCCTCTGATTGACGGCATTGAACCTCATCAAATATATTTAGCAGGCGATTTGGCTGATCCACACGGGACTCATAAAGTATGTTTGGATGCAGCTTTGGCAGCCATTCACGAACTAAAAGATAAAGTATGGATGAAAGATTGTCGCATTTGGATGTACCGTGGGGCTTGGGCCGAATGGGAAATTGACCATATTGAAATGGCTGTTCCTGTGAGTCCTGAACAACTTCGCATGAAACGTAATTCCATTCTCAAACATCAATCGCAAATGGAAAGTGCTCCGTTTATGGGCAATGATGAACGACTGTTTTGGCAACGTTCTGAAGATAGAAATCAAGCCACAGCAGAACTTTACAATAAATTAGGACTGGCCTCGTATGAAGCTATTGAGGCTTTTGTGGAATATAAAATTAATTAGCAATCAAAAAATAAATTGTATTTTTGTGAACTAATTTTCAAATTAAATAAGTTTTTTCAAACTTTATCAATACAAATATGACTTTAATTAAATCAATATCAGG
>JBBRHJ010000073.1:0-14341 GCA_038222885.1 Bacteroidales bacterium
GTACCCAGAGCCGGGATCGAACCGGCATGGAAGTGAATCCACTGGTGTTTGAGACCAGCGCGTCTACCAATTCCGCCATCTGGGCGTTTTAGCGATGCAAAAGTAAGCTATTTTTTGAAACTGACAAACTATTAATAATAGAATTTTTTATTATTATGAATTTCTAGTTTTAACAATTTGATTATTAAATAATTACTTCCTGTAATTACTTTTTCTTTCGGTTACAAAATCATTCCTTTTACCTGAAAAAATTTCATAATGGTTAAACCAACAATCCAGTGTTCCGTTCAGTAGTTTAATTCGTTCAGTAGGTTTAAGTCCTATTTTGTCGAGACACTCCTCGTGCGAACTGATTACCCAGCAACTGTTTCCTGTGAATTTATGTTTCATGGTAGTTCCCAGCGAAGCATACAGTCCAAAAATATCGTCGGATGTAATACGCTCACCATAAGGAGGATTGGTAACCATCAGACAATTTTCAACTTCGGGTACTAAATCTTTTACCGAAACTGTTTGCAAAGTGATATACTTACCCAATCCTGAACTTTTTACGTTCTGTTCGGAAATGGAAATAGCACGTTGTGAGATATCCGAACCATAGATTTTAAATTCAAATGGTCGTTCGTTGGTATCATCGTTGTATATTTCATCAAATATTTCCTGCTCAAAATCGTTCCACTTTTCGAAAGCGAAAGATGGGCGATAGATTCCTGGTGGTATATTTAAGGCAATCAAAGCAGCCTCAATTAACAAAGTACCTGAACCACACATCGGATCTACAAAATTAGTCTGTCCTTTCCAGCCAGCCATCAACAACATTCCTGCTGCTAGAGCTTCATTCAGAGGAGCTTCGTTTTGCGAAATACGATACCCACGTTTGTGCAGTGAGTCGCCTGAACTGTCGAGGGACAAAGTACATTGATTATTGGAAATATGGATATTAAACATCAACTGTGGATTATCCAAACGAACCGAAGGCCTGTTACCCGTTTTTTCCTTGAACCAATCCACTATGGCATCCTTCACCCTGTAAGTTACAAATTTGGAATGACTAAACTCTTCGGAATAAACAGTAGCATCAATTGAAAAAGTGGTACTATCTGTCATATAGTCAGTCCAATTGATTTGTTTTACCATCTCATATACAACATCTGAATTTAGTGCTTCAAAGCTGAAAATAGGCTTTAAAATACGTGAAGCAGTCCGCAAATGCAGATTGGCTTTGTACATAAAAGCTTTATTGCCGGTAAACTTAACCGCCCTACGTTGTATTTCAACATTGTTAGCTCCCAGATTAACTAATTCTGTTGCCAGAACTTCTTCTAAACCCCGAAAGGTTTTCGCTATCATTTCAAATTCCATATATTTTTTTATCTAATTGTCTTAATACTACCCCTAACCCCTGAAGGGGAATTATGTTAGCTTCGTCTCTTAAAATTGTAGTTGAAAATCTTTAATCCCAATAGTTATCAGTGATTTTTTAAGTGACATTTGTACTAGTGTTATGTTAAGTTTAATTTGTTAGTTCCAACCCGACAAACCGCTTCAATCGGTTGTGCGGCGAATAGCGTTCTAGCGCTTGAAGCGGTTCGACGCATTTCAGATGTTAGCATCAAAACATCCTTAACAGAACACTAGTATTTATTTATTTATTATTGTATTCATTGTCACATGATAGATTTATATTAGAATTAAATATGACGGCATTATTATCTTTCACAAATAAGGTAATAAGGTTTATTTTCTGTGTTAATATTTCTACTAAGGTTGAATATAAGAAAGGAAGTTTGTTAAATAAAATAAAGACCTTATTTTCAGAATTTTAACCTTAGTAGCAAATGAATAAATGTTAGTCACCGCCATTTTCAATAATTGTAAATAAAATAGTATTAAGCTCACATACAAACATATACAAACATAATATATTTAATGAATATGCCAGAAAAAACCGCTGATAGTTATTGAGATAAATAGTAAAACCTCTCTTTGCCTTAGCCTGTGCCTTGTATTTGTCTCCTCTACTATTTTCTCTGCACCAACTTTGCTCCAGGAGCCACATCGCTATCCACCCAAATATTGCCACCAATAACTGCTCCATCGCCCACTTTTATATTTCCAAGGATGGTCGAGTTTGAGTAAATGATTACATTATTCCCAATATTTGGATGTCGTTGAATTCCTTTTATTGGATTACCATTTTCGTCCAATGGGAAACTTTTAGCACCCAAAGTAACTCCCTGATACATTTTTACATTATTGCCAATAATAGCAGTTTCGCCAATCACCACACCCGTACCATGATCGATGGTAAAATACTCACCAATACTTGCCCCCGGATGGATGTCAATTCCAGTTTCGGAATGAGCCATTTCGGCAATAATACGAGGAATAAGCGGTACGTCGAGATGCAACAAGGCATTGGCTATGCGGTAATTCGTAATAGCTTTGATGCTTGGATAACAAAAAATAACCTCACCTAAGCTCTTGGCTGCTGGATCACCATTGTAAGCTGCTAAAACATCAGTGTGTAGTTTCTTTCTGATCTCTGGTAGAGACGTAATAAAGCTCATCGATTTTGCTTTAGCAATTTGATCAGTTTCGGCACAAGTACCCATAGGAATCATTTTCTCAAAACAGAGACCTGCCTTTATTTCATTAGATAACAAAATATTCAATTTATCGGTATTAACACCGATGTGATAAAGCATCGTTTTAGAGTTCACACCTGCATCGCCAAAATATCCAGGGAATAAAATGGAACGTATAAGTTGAACTATTTCTTTGAGGACTATAACCGAGGGCATTGGGTTGTTTTCGTTCTGTTGATGGCAAACATCCTCAAAACTCTCAACTTCCGCTAACTTCTTGATGGTCGATAAAAGTGTATTATTCATTGTTTGATATAGTTTTGTAAGAAATCATGAATGGCATTCACTGCATTGTTAAGTCTTTGTTCACCAATGCCTTGAATGATAGAATAGGGTTTATTCGTTTGCTGAATTTCCGTTTCGTACCAATTAAAAAAGTAGTCTCTATCAGTGCCGTGCTCACGAACAGGATCAGGAATCCATTCTAAATCGGGGGAACAAAGCAGATGAAAATCAATATAAGGTTTCTTCATTCTTTCGGTTAGAAAGTCAGGAACTTCGCCAAATCGATGCTTGAACCAGACTTTGGTAATAATTAAATCGGTATCAAAAAAAACAAAGTCGAGACCCTTTTTGTTTTGCTGTTCAATCTCAAGTTCCTGATCAATTTGCATTTGTGCAATTTTACTAACATCAGCGAAGGTATAAGGCTCAGATAAATGCTCTATATATTCGCGGGCAAGTTCAGGGATTACAATTCCGTTAAAAGTTTTAGCTAATGCCACTGACAACATAGACTTTCCAGTTGATTCCGGACCCGTAATTGCAATTTTAATCATGTTGAGAAAAAAAATTAGTAGCACAAAAGTAGCAATACAAAAAAAATAGCTATAATTTAGGAAAAGTAAAAGACTCTATATTCTATTGAAAAATACGCATAATTATTTCCTATTTCATGTTTTTAAAAAGTTCTGAGTATCTTTGGCGCAAAAAACATGCGCAAATTTACAACAATTATTCTGCTTTTATTCGTATCAATAAATTTTACTCCTGAATTAAGAGCGCAGAATGCAGATATAGACCTACTAAAAAGCTTAAATAACCCTACTCCAAAAGCTTTAAGGGACTATTCAGTATTTATGTCAAACACCACAGCACTATTCTCGCTCGGTACTCCAATAGCAATGGGAGTTACTGCACTGATTAGTAAAAACGATGATTTGCTTAAAGATGCTATTTATGTAGGAGCAAGTGTCGGATTGGATGCCGTATTGACTTATGGCTTAAAAAGGACTTTCAACCGTCCACGCCCATACACAAGTTACCCCAATGATATAGTAGCTTACGAAACTGAAAAAACACTTTCCTTCCCTTCGGGGCACACTTCTTTGGCTTTTGCAACCGCCACTTCACTGAGTTTAAGCAATCCCAAATGGTATATTATAGCACCCAGTTATTTTTGGGCTGTTTCTGTTGGCTATTCCCGTATGAACCTTGGTGTACATTACCCTTCGGATGTGTTAGCAGGAGCAGCGTTAGGAGCTGGAAGTGCCTATTTGACCTATAAAATCAATCAATGGTATTGGAAAAAACAGGAGAATAAGAAAATCCTTTTCAAGTATTAATAATTCGACTTAAAGCTTTTTATGAAAGTAATTGTCATTTTGAAGAATTACTTTTCTATTTGTTGATTTTTTAAATTCTTGCTAAGGAATAAAAAGCCGACCACCGCTGAAATTAACGAGCCCAATAAAATAGAAATTTTAGCACTATTACTCATTTCTATTTCAGTAAATGCAAGTAATGCTATAAATATCGACATTGTAAATCCAACTCCTCCCAAAAATCCGACTCCAATTATATTTGTCCACTTCAAGTCGGAAGGTAGTGCAGCCATTTTGAATCTGACACCTAAATAGGAGAATAATGTAATACCGAGCGGTTTACCAACAAATAACCCTAAAATTATCCCCAAACTGCCTAATTGGAATACATCTCCCTCCCACCCTGTTTTAATTTCTATTCCTGTATTTGCAACTGCAAAAAGGGGTAAGATAAAGAAAGCCACCGGTTTATGTAACAAATGCTGCAATTGAAAAGAAGGTGATTGTTCCTTGGATTTACCAAAAGGAATGGCAAAAGCCAATAAAACTCCTGTAATGGTGGCATGTACACCAGAATTCAACATAAAAAACCACATGGCAATACCACCAATCAAGTATGGAGTAAGTTTACAAATCTTCATCCGATTCATAACTATTAGGCCTGCATATATGCTAAAAGCAATAACTAAATTAGTAACAGAAATGGTTTTAGTATAAAATATAGCTATAACCACGATGGCACCTAAATCGTCGATTACAGCCAAGGCAGTCAGGAAAATTTTTAAAGAAGCTGGCACTCTATTGCCCAATAATGACAAAATTCCGATGGCAAATGCAATATCAGTAGCCATAGGAATACCTGCTCCAGGTGCTTGTGGCGTGCCGTTGTTCATAGTCATAAAAATAACCGCTGGAACTAACATACCACCTAAAGCTGCAAATATAGGTAAGGATGATTTTTTGAGACTCGACAATTCACCCTCGTAAATTTCACGTTCTAATTCTAACCCAATAAGTAAGAAAAATATGGTCATTAACCCATCGTTAATCCAATGAGTTATGGAGTGATGATGGAACTGAATTTCCCAAAAAGCCGTGTAGGATGACTGAAAAGGAGAATTAGCTAAAAAAAGTGAAAGTGCTGTTGCAAAAACTAAAATAAGTCCACCTGTTTTTTCGCTTCTGAAAAACTCTTTATATAATTTCGTTAATGTCATTGTTGTCAAATTATTATCAATATCTTCATACCGCCGTTCCAAGAATTAATTGGCAGATTTTACTCGTTGGCTTGTATTTAGCAGCAAAAGTGGAATTTTCAACTTGTGAATGGCTGAAATGAGTCAAGAAAAAAGTTGCATCTATCATCCTATAAGCAATTCAGACAGATGTAATTAAAATGAATTATTTAAATAAAACTTAAATCTTTTGTGCCGATACACTTTTAAGAGCCAACTTCTTCACCCAAATAATAAAAAATCCGGTTAATATTAGATTAAGAACAATGGTAAGAATCGAAATTGTAAGCAATGGACCTTGAATACCATAACCAATAGCAATGACAATAATTCCAGCTCCTACTTCACCACGAGTAAACATACCAATTGACAAAGCAAGTCTTTCGCTAAATTTCCTGTCCCTATAGAAAAATACCGGTACCATCTTACCAATATTAGATAGAATGGATATTACAATCACATGAAAAATGATTGTTGGCCAACTCATATCGGGCATCAAACTACTATTAGGCTCTGATGCAAGACTCTGGCTAAAAAGCAAAGGCATGCTTAAACCTACCAATAACATGAAAATATATGATATTATTGAACCTACTTTATGATCAACAGGTCTTTCATTGTGTTCATTTTTAAGTATCATTCCAAAAATAAATGCTGGTAGAAGCACCTCAATATGAACGCCCTTGTCGGAAATTAACAAAGATGTTCGGAAAACAAATTCGCAGATTCCAACTACTATCACCGATGCAAGCAACATCCATGTCCATTTCGAAGAGACACGAAAATGATTCAAATACTTCCAGCCAATAATAAGCAGTATGGCAACTATTACTAAAACAATATGAAGTTCCCAATGCAAACCAATCATCATTATTTGTAAAGGAATCATAAGTAAAATGGTATCCAAATCATCAAAAATGGCTAATGTCTGAATTTTTTTGTACACCCAACTAGATTTCAAGCCTACAGCAGCCAACATACTGAATAAAATACCAGCCGAAGTAGGTGCTGCAAATCGGCTCAACAATAAATTTTCTTTCCATACATCCCAATTATTAAAATGTTCCCAAGGAATAAGAAACATAAAATAAATACAAACAAACAGCCAGGGTAAGGCAGCAGTCCCCATTGCTATAAAATAATCGGCAGAATAGGATTTCCATTCTTTTTTGTTGAGTTCAAATTCGCGACCTACATTTATCATAATAAATGCCAAACTAATGGATAAGAGGTAGGTTACTGCGATTCTTATTTGAGGATATACATCCGATAATAGATTGGGTAAAATTTGTGAAAGGACTAAGCCTACAATAAGAAATAGTGAAAAGAAAATTACTTTCTTCATTGTGATACTGGTTTCAAGTTTGTGTTTAACAAAATGCTTTTGAACAATTTCCGACTGCTTTTCTAAATTATTCATCTACCTTCATGAGTAGTGAATGATTAAAGTGAATTTTCTAGAAATTATTCTAACAACTACTCAATATTTTTTTTCTTATATTCGTTTCCCCAATTCTTCAGCTGACTTTACCCGCTGACTTGGACTCTCTTTGACTATCCTTTTTAATATTTCTTCGAAATAACCTGCTCTGATTATTCCAGGAGGAATATGAAATTCGTTTTGAAGAAATTTACCATCTTTTTCTTTCTTAATATTGCCATCCATGTACTTAACTAATAAATATTCTCCTAATTTTTTCCAAGCAGCAGTAGAATTTTCTGCTTGCGAATGGCTGAAATGACTCAAGAAAGAACGGGCATCTACCTCCGACATACTTACAGTCACTTTATCAATGGCTGGAATTAGTTTGTCGAATTCGCTCTCCCAATGTTGTTGCACTTTTACAATGTCGGGCATCATATACGAATATTTTCCATAAGCATAATTTGCCACCCCATTGTAAATCCAGAAAGCCGATGTTGCGGAATATTCAAGCAGAGTTCCATTGTGTTGGTCGTAACATTCAGGAACACCACTAATACCGCAATACATTGGTACATAGATATTACTTGCTGCATCATCTACCCCAAACCACAAAATACCACCAATATAATCGGGCAACCAGCTCCTCATTTGAGCCACAAATGTAAAACCAGTTTGCTGTGTAGCCACAGGACGTTCGTGCATATATTCTACACTATCTACTTTGAAACTCAACGGGCTGTGGCGTAATTTACTGCCAAATGGTTCAGCACAAACACCTTTGGTCATATCAAACTCAGTGCCTTGATATTGATCTCGCATATATTGTTTGAAATTCTGAGCACTTACTTTGAACGTAGGTTTAATCCAAAGTGGCATACGTTCTTTTGTTTCTCCTTTAACGTAAGTGATAAACTTCTCCATATCAGGATTTACCTTACGGAAAAAACTCCAAACACGAGCTTCGCAAATACGCAATGCACTGTAATCCAAGGGTGCGTAAGTATCTGAGAAACTGAAATCTTTGTTGATTCCATTAAAATATCCTTTTTCGCGGGCAAAGGCAATAACATCTTCGGAATACAAACAATTGTTTTTATCATCGAAGGGGAAAGTAGTAATGCGGGCTTGATTGGCATGTCCCGAAACACAATCGTCAGGAATGCGTTGAGCTACCCAGACAGCTCCTTTGTTTTTTGGTCCCTTACCTATCATTTCGAGAATCCATACTTCATTAGGATCAGCTATGGAAAAAGACTCACCTGAGCTATAATATCCATATTCCGCAACCAAATCAGTCATCACTTTGATAGCTTCGCGAGCCGTACGTGCCCGTTGCAAAGCAATATACATTAAACTACCATAATCCATAATAGCCGTAGTGTCCACTAATTCTTCACGCCCACCATAAGTAGTTTCGCCTATGCTCAGTTGATGTTCGTTCATATTTCCTACAACAGAATATGTTTTTTCAACCTGCTTAATCTTTCCGAGATATTTACCTGTATCCCATTCATAAACATCAAGCATAGCACCAGCTGGATAAGTAGCTGCTGGATAATGATATAAAGCACCAAAAAGAAAATATGAATCAGCTGAGTAGCTTATTAGCGTCGAACCATCGGTAGTTGCATTCTTTCCGGCTAAAAAATTGGTACATGAAAATGTGTACGTCCAACTAACAATAAAGAGGAGACTGAACAAGAGTTTTTTTATCATTGCTATACTATGTTTTTAACATTAAATCTTAAGTTCACAAAGATAAAATAAAAAATTCAAAATCAAAACATATTAATTTGATTCATAAATACATGCACTAAATTTTTATAAAAGCTTTGTATTAATATACAAGAATTTGGGGTTTTTAGAAATGGCAGGAACAAGAGTGTGGCGATTTATAATCGCCATATTAGAAAATGAATTTGCTTAATTATGCGATTAAAAACAGCACAACCCTTGTTTTGCACAAAAAGAATTACATTTGTACTTTAATTCAACATTTGATCATCTCGAAACTCAATAGCCATGACCATACTCAGTTTATCGCTCTTGCTAAGTGCCGCAATAACAAACGGAATTGTTCCACCAGAACAGCCATCAGATTCAGTAAAACTCAAAGAACTAACGGTTTATAGTTTGGCTACAAATAACTTAACCTTGCCTTATGTTTCAGTTGATAGTAAAACAATTGAAAAAAAAGACTTTAAAACTCCGGCTGATGCCCTTCAAAATGAAACTGGAATGTGGGTGGCTCGCGATGGAATTTGGGCAAGTTCAGTCAATGTGAGGGGAATTTCAGAGCAAAGATTACTATTCTTGGTTGACAAAGATAGACTACAATCGGCAACTGATATCTCGGGAACACTCTCAACCGTGGATATGAACTCTATTGAAAAAATTGAAGTAATAGAAGGTTCAGGATCTGTTATTTATGGAACTGGTGCCATGGGAGGAGTTGTGAATTTTGTACCGGAACGACCAACTTATAGCAATGAGGGCTACAACATCTCTGGCAAAATAAATACTGGTTTTAGTACTGTAAACAAATTATGGAGCAATGGAGCCAATGTGAATTTCACTAACAAAACTTGGTATTTAGCACTGAATGGCAGTTACAGAACTGCTAAAGATGCACAAACTCCAAAAGGTATTTTAATCAACAGTCAGTTTAATGATGCTTCGTGGGGACTTAAAGGCGGAATAAAATATGACGAGAATCAAGAACTGTTAGTGAACTATAACCACTTTGAAGCTTGGAATGTAGGAATTCCTGGAAGTAATGCATTCCCTACCAATGCCACAGTGAGATATGTGAGTATCAAGCGGAATCAACTTAGTGGCGAATATATTTTTAATGATATTTCTAGCTTTATCAAAGAATTGAGAATAAAAGCCTACACACAAAATATTAGCAGGGATGTTGCAAATGAGCCAAATGCAACTACACTTATTTTGCCTGGAAGTTTGAACACAACCTCTGGAATTAGTGCCACAGCTCAATTATACTTTAACGATTATAACACCATAACAACTGGCGTTGAAAGTTGGGTACGTAATTCGGAAACAAGCAGAATGAGAGTTATATTGGGACAAGACACGACAGTTATTATCGAAAATCCAACTCCAAAAGCGCAGATGATAGATGTCGGATTATTCACAGTTTATAAGAAAATTATCGACCCCCGACATTTTAATTTGAATGCAGGTGCAAGGCTCGACTATATCCGAACCATGAACGACACAGCCTTTAATCGACTTAGGTATTATAAAATTGCTGATGGAGTTCAAACTAAAATTCCATTTACTAAAACAACTATTTTCGATGCCAATGTAAATCAAAATTTCTCTTATGCATTACATATCGACTTTGATTATAGCCCAGTAAACAAACATAAATTTTCCCTTCAACTGGCTAATTCGTATCGGGTGGCATCTATCGAAGAGCGATTTAAATATATCGATTTAGGAAATGGGGTGAGACTTGGCGACCCAAATTTGAAACCAGAAAAAGGTTTGTTTAGTAACCTAAGCTACAGCTTTACAGAAAATAAATTGTTTGTAAAAGTCGATTTTTTTACGAACTTCCTATACGACTTAATAACCGAAACGAAAACTTCGGCAACTTCATATCAAAACGTAAATATCGATCAGGCATTTTTTGCAGGAACAGAATTTGAATTAAATTGGTTGATTAACCGTAATTTTAAATTCAATACCAATGCCAGTTTTGTATATGCACGTAATGTGAAAGCAAATACTTTTCTTCCACAAATACCACCAGCTCATGGAATTGCAAGTCTAAACTACTTTGGCAATAAAAAATTTGAGACCTCTTTGAGTGTAGTTTGGGCGGCTAGCCAAAGCAATACAGCTCCTACCGAGACAACTACGAACGGATATCTCTTACTAAATTTCGACATCCATTCGAAACCAATAAAATTCCGAAACAGTAATTTTCAAGTTTTTGCGGGTATTGATAATATGTTGGATAAAGCTTATAAAAATCATTTGTTTAGTAACAGAGGACTTGATTTCTACGAACCTGGGAGAAACTTTTTCGCTAAATTGAAATGGAGTTGGTAGAAAATAATCCGCCCCTCTCCTACTCTATTCAAAGAATTTGAAAGAACTTGAATTTCGCAAATAGACGCAAAAATATTAGTTGGCTTTAATTTTCATTAAATTTATGGTTCTACCCATTTTTGTGTGGGTATATAATGTTTTTAGGAATTGATAAGGTTAAGATTATGAGTGTATGGTTTTCTACTAAGGTTTATTTTTAAAAATAAGGTTTTTAAGGAATATATTTATGTATTTCAGCTAATTAAACTATTTTTTAAAACCATATTTTTCTTCATTTTTTAACCTTAGTAGCAAGATTTACCCCATGGTACAAACCTTATTTATATTAATTTAGAATAATAACCCACAATATTCGTGGTAGAACCAAAATATCTATTAAAGAGCCTTTATGTCCCATTTATGATACAAGATTTAACAATAAAAGGCGTGATTTCTCACGCCTTTTATTGTTAAATGAAAATCATTTCTCAAAATTACATTTCCATACTTAGTTTCACAAAGTTTGAAAGTGATTCACCTTTGAGCATATTTTTAGCAAGAAGTGCCAAGTCAATTAACTTCACAAAACGCTTATCTTCTTGGGCATATTGAGTATAAATTTCCTTCTTTTGTTTGTCGAAATCAGCCATCTGTTTTTCTAATTCTTCGAGTTCGGCATTTTCTGTTTCCGAAATTTCTTCCTCTTTTTTCCCCTTTGTTTTTTCTTTTAAGGCGTCCAATTTGATTTTCATTTCGGTAAGTTCTGCCAACACTGGATTAACCTTACTATCACATGCAGCTTCTTCGTCGTGAAGCAATTTCTCTATTACTGGATGACCTGTATTCACAACTAAATTGTAACTGTCGGGCATTTCGCCATAGAAACTCGCCATACCGCCTTGTAGAGCCGACATCTCTTTCATACGACGCATAAATTCATTTTGCGTTACAAATATCGGTTGTTGAGTCGGGCTTAAATTCTCAAATGTGATAGTAAAATTAGCCTTATCCATTTTCGGTATTTGTGATTGGAATAAAGTAATCAGCGCATCTTTTTGCTTTTCGGTCAGTGTTACTTCCGATGCTTCATCTTTCATGATGATTTTATCAATCGCATCACTATCCACACGCACAAAACGAGTTTTCTCAAATTTCTGCTCTAACTGACCGATAACGTGCACATCCAATTGTCCATCCATCAAAAGTACATCATATCCTTTGTCCTTAGCATGTTGAATATAAGTATATTGATCGTCGATGTTAGTGGTATATAAATAAATTAAATCACCATTTTTGTCTTTCTGATTTTCGCCAACCAAAGTCTTGTATTCTTCAAATGTGTAGAAATTATTATCTACGTTTTTAAATAAAGAGAATTTCTCAGCGCGTTCGTAGAATTTTTCGTCACTCAACATACCATATTGAACAAAAACTTTCAGGTTATCCCATTTTTCTTCAAAGTTAGGTCGATCCGATTTGAAAATTTCTGCTAAACGGTCAGCCACTTTCTTGGTGATATGACCTGATATTTTCTTAACATTGGCATCACTCTGTAAATAACTTCTCGAAACATTCAGTGGAATATCTGGTGAATCAATAACACCATGCAACAACGTTAGATATTCAGGTACAATATTTTCAACATGATCAGTAACATAAACCTGATTGCTATACAACTGAATTTTATTGCGTTGCATGTCGATATTGTTCTTAATTTTTGGGAAATACAGTATTCCAGTCAAATGAAAAGGATAATCCACATTCAAATGAATATGAAAAAGTGGATCTTCGCTCATCGGATTCAATTCCCTATAAAACGCTGCATAATCTTCATCAGTCAAATCTGCTGGTTTGCGAGTCCAAGCAGGATTGGTATTGTTAATGATATTATCTTCTTCCGTTTCTACATTTTTGCCATCTTTCCATTCTTTTTTCTTACCAAAAGCAATTTCGATAGGTAAAAATTTACAGTATTTTGTAAGTAATTCTTGGATTTTTGATTCTTCCAAAAATTCTTGATTGTCGTCGTCGATATGCAATACAATATCAGTTCCACGCTCCGATTTGATAGTGTCTTCCAAAGAATATTCAGGACTTCCATCGCATGACCAATGTTGAGCCGAAGCATCTTCTTTGTGCGATTGAGTAAAAATTTCTACTTGTTTCGACACCATAAACGATGAATAAAAACCAAGACCGAAATGTCCGATGATGGCTTGAGCATCGCTTTTATATTTTTCGAGAAATTTCTCAGCACCCGAAAATGCAATCTGGTTGATATATTTCTCAATTTCCTCAGCGGTCATTCCCACTCCTCTATCGGAAATAGTCAAAGTGCCTTTCTTTTTGTCGATAGAAATCCGAACTTTCAACTCGCCTAATTCGCCCTTAAATTCGCCAACCGAAGCCAATGTTTTTAGCTTTTGTGTAGCATCAACAGCATTCGATACCAATTCACGTAAAAAAATTTCGTGATCGCTGTACAAAAATTTCTTAATAACGGGGAAAATATTATCACTCGTTACCCCGATGTTTCCTTTACTCATATTAGTATATTTTTATAATTTAATGATTTATAATGTATTGATGTAGTTTATTACATCATAAAAATGCTATTTCGGCATTAAGTAGTCAAAAAAAATGCCAATTGATTGCTAATGACAGAATGACATAAAAATGAAAAATTGACTGACATTATTAAAAAAACTAAAATTTTAAAAGGATTCAATCAATAATCTACCAAATACCATAAAATAAATTCGTTAAACTACTTTCAAAAATGAAAATGAGCTTTATTAATGCTGTAAAAACCAATGTTTTTTTGTAGTTTTGCATCCCATAATCAAACGGAAATTCGTAATATGGAACGTAAAAGAATAAAAAGAGCCTTAGTATCTGTTTATCAGAAAGATAATCTTGATTTAATCATCAAAAAACTTGCTGACGAAGGAGTCGAGTTTATTTCTACCGGAGGAACACAAACTTTTATAGAATCGCTTGATATTCCTTGTAAAGCAGTAGAAGACCTTACCGGCTATCCATCAATTCTTGGAGGAAGAGTAAAAACACTTCATCCGAAAGTTTTTGGTGGCATACTTTCGCGTCGCGATTTAGATTTAGATAATGCTCAATTAGCCGAATTTGAAATTCCAGAAATTGATTTGGTTATTGTTGATTTATACCCTTTTGAAGCAACTGTGGCTGCCGGAGCTGATGAAGCCACTACCATTGAAAAAATTGATATTGGCGGCATTTCGTTGATTAGAGCCGCTGCCAAAAACTACAAAGATGTGGTAATCGTAGCCTCGCAAGATCAATACCTACCCTTGATGGAATTGTTGGATGCTAATGGAGCTGAAACTAGTTTAGAAGAACGCCGTTGGTTTGCCAAAGAAGCATTTTCAGTTTCATCTCATTACGATTCTGCAA
>JBBRHJ010000074.1:0-14091 GCA_038222885.1 Bacteroidales bacterium
CTATAGTCATCCCGCAAGGCGGGAACACAAAACCTGAACTTTTTCAATTATACTCCGTCTTATTCATCTTTAGGGGTTAGGGGTAAAAAATATTATAAGTGTGAAAAATAGAATAGCCATATTAGGAGGAGGAAGTTGGGCAACAGCAATTGCAAAAATTGCGTTGGTCAACAACGATGAAATTAACTGGTATATGCGCCGACAGGAGCAGATAGATGAATTTATACGCCATAGTAAAAATCCATCCTATCTGACTGGTGTCCATTTCGATACTGACAGAATTAACTTTACAAGCAATATTAACCATGTAGTTGCAGTATCGGATATTCTGATATTAGCTACTCCTTCGCCATTTTTAAAACAACATTTAAAAAAATTAAGGCGGAAATTAGATAAAAAACTTATCGTATCGGCCATCAAAGGGATAGTTCCAGACGAAAACATGGTTATCTCTGACTATTTTGAACACATATATAATGTTCCCAAAGAGAATATTGCTGTGTTAGCTGGGCCTTGTCATGCTGAGGAAGTGGCGTTAGAGCGATTATCATACCTAACTATTGGCTGCATTGATCGTGACAAAGCAAAATTACTTGCCGAACAATTCTCCACTAGTTTCATTCGCACATCCATAAGCGACGACATCATGGGAATAGAATATTCATCGGTCATGAAAAATATTTATTCCATTGCATCAGGTATTTGCCACGGTTTGAAATACGGCGATAATTTTCAGGCGGTATTAATATCCAATGCCATTCAGGAAATTAACCGTTTCTGTAATGCCATCAATCCTTTGCACCGTAATATTAATGAACCCGCTTATTTGGGCGACTTATTGGTAACGGCTTATTCCAAATTTAGTCGGAATAGATTGTTCGGAACCATGATAGGCAAAGGATATTCAGTAAAAACAGCCCAAATTGAAATGGAAATGATAGCCGAAGGTTATTATGCCACCAAATGTATACACGAGATAAATGAAAAATATCAGGTTAACATGCCGATTGTAGATTCAATTTACGAAATACTCTACAACCGCTGTTCGCCGACTCTCGAAATACGCAAACTAACTGAAAAACTGAAATAGTAGTAGGGAGTTGGTAGTAGGATGTGGGTAGTTGCTAGTAGGTAGTAGTTTTGAGTAGGGAGTACAGAGTTGGGAGTGCGGAGTGGAAAATTCTGAGTGGTTCTCAATCTCTCAAAGCCTATCTGTTTTTTCTCTCTATTCATAATTAAACACTCAAAACTATTTTAGCATTGATTTCATACATTTCCTCAAAACTCATATCTCAGAACTCGTAACTAATAATTTGTAACTAATTAAAAACATAATTATGCAACACATTAAACTGTCAATCGACAAGACATTTGGCTATATATCGGAGCAAGCAGTGGCCGGATATAAAGAAAAAGTAGCTCAGGCAAACGCCGCTTTACACAATGGAAGCGGAAAAGGTAGTGACTTTTTAGGATGGTTGAACCTGCCAAGTTCAATTGACGAGGCACATTTGGCCGACATTGAAAACACAGCTAAAATTCTAAGAGCTAACTGCGAAGTAGTAGTTGTAATTGGAATTGGAGGAAGTTATTTAGGAGCAAAAGCAATGATTGATGCCCTATCCAACAGTTTCGACTGGTTACAGACTGATCGTAAATCGCCCGCAATAGTTTATGCTGGACAAAACATTGGCGAAGACTACCTATATGAACTTCAAGAGTTGCTTAAAAACAAGAAATTCGGTATTATTTCCATTTCTAAATCAGGAACTACCACCGAACCTGCCTTGGCTTTCCGCCTATTAAAAACTCAACTGGAAGAACAACAAGGAAAAGAATCGGCCAAACAATTAATAGTAGCTGTTACCGATAAATCTCGCGGTGCATTGCGTACCTTAGCCACTCAGGAAGGTTACAAAACTTATGTTATCGAAGATAATATTGGTGGTCGCTACTCTGTACTTTCTCCAGTAGGGTTACTTCCTGTTGCCGTAGCTGGTTTTGACATCCGTCAATTTGTTGCAGGAGCGGTTTACATGGAAAGCCTTTGTGGTACAGAAACTGCTTTCGACGAGAATCCAGCAGCTATCTATGCTGCCACTCGCAATGAATTGTACAAAAGTGGTAAGAAAATTGAGATTTTAGTAAATTTCCACCCAAAAATGCACTATGTATCAGAATGGTGGAAACAACTTTACGGTGAAAGCGAAGGCAAAGACAACTTAGGTATTTTCCCTGCAGCCGTAGATTTCACAACCGATTTACATTCCATGGGTCAATGGGTGCAGGAAGGTGAACGTACTATTTTTGAAACCGTTATTACGATCAACGAAACAAATCATACCAAAATTTTCCCGAATGACGATGCCAATCTCGATGGGCTGAACTTCTTAGCTGGAAAACGAGTAGATGAAGTGAATAAAATGGCCGAACTGGGTACCATGATTGCTCATATTGATGGTGGTGTGCCAAATTTGAAAATTGAATTGCCTAAATTGAATGAGTATTATTTGGGCGAATTGCTTTACTTCTTCGAAAAAGCGTGTGGAATAAGCGGTTATGTATTGGATGTAAATCCATTTGACCAACCTGGAGTAGAAGCGTACAAAAAGAATATGTTCGCTTTATTGGACAAACCCGGCTTCGAAGCTGAAACTAAAGCCATAAAAGCCAGAATCTAATCCGAAACCCAATTTTACCAAAAAACGGCTGTCCTTAACTGAGGAAGCCGTTTTTTTGTAAATAATAACTCATCCTCACGATTCATTCACGAAATATTGAGACAGATTTTGTAAATTCCAAGCGCCAGTCGTAGAGCATTTGGAAAAATTTATCATTCCTACCTTTTGAAATGTCGCCAACATGGCTGTAGTATACTTCACAATTAGCCTTCAACGAAAGAGGACAAGCGGTTTCCTTACCGCTTGACTCAGGGTAAAAAGATATCGATTTGGTTTGTTCCTAAGTATCATAGAATCGAACATCAAAAATATTTATAAACGTATAAAACGTATTCCTATACTTTTCCCCTTATTTATTTTTACTGCTTATCTCTTTCAGTCCTGTAAGAATAATACCGACCGTTCTTGATTGAAATTATATAAGTTATCACGAAGTTACAAAGTCAAAAAGCATTGATCTATTACATTTTTATAAAATCAGACTTCCAATACCATCGATTGATAATGAGTTAATTATCAAGATTTATTCGTAGAATAAAAGTACATTTTCAATCAATATTGACAATATGTCGATGCATCGTTGCGATGTGTAACTATCATTATATCAGATGTATAAATTCGTAAACTATCTATTGGTATTTCAAAATAGTCGCACTTATCTTTGCGAGGTTATTGGAGGTCTGAAAATAAGGGAATAAGGGAAGTTGTTTTGTTGCTACTAAAGGGCTACGCATATAAAAAAACCAACTTTTTATATTGAAACCCTCAGTATCAAATTGATTACCGAGAAGTGTACCCTAATTATCTTTGTATAATTTGATTCTTTATTAACTATAAAATAGTTTATGTCACCAACACAGTTCGTGATAGTACCAAAATTTAATATGAATAGCAGCTTGTCTAAAAGCGATAAGCAATATATTTTTTATCTCAACCTTTTTTTTTACTCATTTACTTTCCTATTTTGCCTTAGCCTTTGCTTCAGCCTTTTTTTCTATTCGTTGCCTTAGCCTTTGCCTCAGCCTTTTTTTCTATTCGTCGCCTCAGCCTTTGCCTTAGCCTTTTTTGTTTATTCTTTGTCTCAGCCTTTATATTTTCACTTCTCCTCACCTACTTTTCCCTACCTTTTTTCTAAAATTATAGATTCTTTTTAATTTTCCGTGTTCGCACACAGTAAAATGTTTTGTAGTTTCAAAATATGTATTACTTTTGCAGTGCATTCAAACTGTGTGCGTACACGGAACTAAATTTCACACTACTTATGAACACTGATTCGCCTAAATTACGTATTAAGGACATAGCCAAACTGGCAGGTGTTTCCGAAGGTACAGTCGACCGTGTTCTACACAATCGAGGCGATGTGTCGCAAAAAAGTTGTGATGCAGTAAATAAGGTATTGGACGAACTGAACTACAGCCCCAATTTACTTGCTCGTTCGTTAGCATCCAAGAAGTTATACAAATTTCTTTATATAATACCACAGCATCAAACCAACGATTATTGGGAAATAGTTGAAAAGGGGTTTTCACAAGCATCTGATGAGTTTTCGCACTACAACATATTGATTGAGAAATTGTATTTTAATCAATTCGATGTTAAATCGTTTAATGAAGTAACCAAAAAAGCAATTAAAATACTGCCTGATGCAGTTATTTTAGCCCCCATTTTTAAAAATGAGTCTTTAAGCTTTTCTAACAGATTAACAGAACTCAATATTCCTCTTTCATTTATCGACTCAATAATTCCCGAAGCTGAATTTTCGACTTATTACGGGCAAGATTCATTTCAAAGTGGATATATAGCTGCTAAAATGCTATTAGGAGCTTTGCCCGCTCAATCTCAAATTCTCATTATCCGTACCAAACGCAAAGGTTCTGTTTCCAATCAGACCATAGCACGTAACAATGGTTTTATAAAATACATTTCAGATTATAATCTTGAAAATCATTATGATATAATCAACCTTGAGTTTAATAATAGCGATGATGCAGCCAATAGGGAAACTTTTGAACAATGTTTTGCAGAAAATAAAAACATAAAAGCAGCCATCATATTCAATTCAAAAGTGTATCGCTTGGCAAAGTTGTTTATGGAATTGAACCAAATACATTTACGACTTATTGGATACGATTTACTCCAACAGAACGTAGAGTACTTGAAATCAGGAGTAATCAACGTTTTAATAGCCCAACGACCCGACAAACAATCCTACTCATCTGTTAGGGACATGTGTAAACATTTGATATACAAACAAGAAATAAAAAAAATAAATTATATGCCTATCGATATTTTGATGAAAGAAAATATTGACGATTATATAAACTTTGTGGAATAGAATAAACAAAACTCTTCTCTTATTCCCCTTTAGGGGTTAGGGGTTTATAAAAAATTAATTATAATGAAGAACTTATTTGATGTAAAAGGAAAAGTGATCGTAATCACAGGTGGAGCTGGAATTTTGGGCAAAGGAATGGCTCAATATATGGCTGAACAAGGCTGTAAAGTTGTTATTCTGGACAGAGCTGATGCTGGAGTTGAGCTCGTAGCAGAAATTAAAGCCAAAGGTGGCGAAGCACTTTATTTAAACACGAATGTGCTTGATAAAGAAAGCTTGGAACAAAATGCGAAGGATATTCTATCTGCTTTTGGTAGAATAGATATTCTGGTAAATGCAGCAGGTGGAAATATGGCAGGTGCTACTATTGGACCCGATCAAACTATTTTCGATCTACAAATTGATGCCTTTGAAAAAGTGGTTGATTTGAATCTGTTCGGTACAGTATTGCCATGTATGGTATTTGCCAAAATTATGGTCGATCAAAAAGAAGGAAGTATTATCAATATTTCTTCCGAATCTGCTATTCGTCCACTCACTCGTGTAGTAGGTTATGGAGCATCAAAAGCCGCTGTAACTAACTTTACTAAATTTTTAGCCACTGAAATGGCAACTAAATTCAGCGAAAAAATTCGTGTAAACGCTATGGCACCAGGGTTTTTCTTAACCGAACAAAATCGTGCATTAATGACTAATCCTGATGGAACTCCTACAGCAAGAGGAAAATCAATTGTATCACATACGCCTTTTGGACGGTTGGGTGAAGCAGATGAATTGTTTGGAACTTTACACTGGTTATCGAGCGATGCCTCAAAATTTGTAACAGGGACACTCACTGTAATTGATGGTGGTTTTGATGCGTTTTGTATTTAATTTAAGAACAAAGAGCCAAGACCTAAAGACAAAAAAAGTTATTCCCATTTTAAAGGATATTTAGAAAATGCTAAATTGTAAATTTTTAAAATCGTAAATTAGTAAATGTATTTATGTAAACAATCGTGGAGATGGTATGGTCCAAATGATCCGGTTTCATTGTGGGATATTCGCCAAGCAGGTGCAACAGATATTGTAACCGCACTCCACCAAATTCCAAATGGACAAGTATGGCCAGTTGAGGCTATTCAGTATCGTAAAAAAATGATAGCCGAAGCTGGTTTAATCTGGTCGGTGGTAGAAAGTGTTCCTGTACACGAAGATATAAAAAAACGAAGTGGTAATTACAAGGAATATATTGAAAATTACAAACAGACGCTTCGCAATTTAGCTGAATGTGATATTCGCATTGTTACTTATAATTTCATGCCGATTCTCGACTGGACACGTACCGATTTAGCATACGAAATGCCCGATCGTTCAAAAGCCTTACGTTTTGAGATGGCTGCCTTTGTTGCTTTCGATTTGTATATTTTGAAACGCCCCAATGCTGAAAAAGATTATACGGTGAACGAAATTTCAAAAGCAAAAAAACGCTTCGACGAAATGAGTGAAATCGAAAAAGAAAAATTAACCCGCAATATGATAGCTGGACTACCAGGAGCAGAGGAAAGTTTTTCGTTGGAACAATTTCAAGCTGCTTTGGATACTTATAAAGGCATAGATGAGAATGAATTACGTAATAATTTGTTCTATTTTATCAATGAAATTGCTTTTGTGGCCGATGAAGTTGGCATTCAGTTGGCCATTCACCCTGACGATCCACCACGTTCTATTCTTGGTTTGCCACGTATATTAAGCAATGCCGAGGATGTTAGGAAATTATTTGCAGCAGTTCCGAGTTTATGCAATGGCATTTGTCTTTGCACTGGTTCATTCGGCGTATCGTCAACCAACGATTTAACTGCCATGTTGCGTGAATTTGGTGAGCGCTTGTATTATGTACATTTCCGCAGTACACGCCGTAATGACGATGGTGACTTCTATGAAGATAATCATTTGGAAGGCGATGTAGATATGTACGATGCCATGAAAGCATTATTGGTAGTGCAATATACCTACAAACGAAATATCCCGATGCGTCCTGATCATGGACATCAAATGCTCGACGACTTACATAAAAAGACGAATCCAGGCTATTCTGGAATTGGAATGCTAAGAGGAATGGCTGAATTGAGAGGATTGGAATTGGGGATTTCAAGAACGTTGTTTTAGAAAGACTCCTAAATCCCCAAGGGGAACACAGATTATTTTTTTCTATTTAAAATGGGGAAAATGTTTATTAAAATATTATAAACAAACCAATAATACCAAATAAAAGGGATTATGTAATTGAACTTGCAGAATTCCCCTTTAGGGCTTAGGGGTTCTAAATTTATTATCATGATTACACTCAAAAAAGATTTTAAGTATTCTCTGATGGTGGCTACCAGTATGGGAATTCGCATCACTCCGGTAAACGGACAACCAGTTCACAGTAGTAAACTATTCGAAATGGAAGTATCGAGTGCTGAAACCAATGTGGCAAGTATCTCATCATACCTTGGACTTCCCGTAAAAGTATTGACTACTTTTGTAAAGGACAGCCCAATAGCTCAAATGATAAAGGCAAATTTGAGAAGCAGAAACATGGATTATGAGGGCGTTGAAGTTCCTCAAGGTGATCCTTGGGGTTATCGCCATCAGTTTAATATAGCTGATAGTGGTTTTGGTACTCGCGGTCCTCGTGTTTTGAACGATAGAGCTGGTGAAGTTGGTCGCACTTTGAATGTGAAAGATTTTGATTTGGAACGAATCTTTGTAACCGAAGGAGTTCAAATTCTCCATCTTTCGGGACTAATTGCAGCATTATCAGTAGAAACAAGTGAGTTCTGTTTACAATTAGCTCGTTACGCTAAAAAAACTGGGACTCGCATTTCTTTTGACCTAAACTACAGAGCTTCTTTTTGGAAAGGTCGTGAAAAAGAATTACACGATATTTTTGCAGAAATTGCCTCTGTTTCGGATATTTTAATTGGAAATGAAGAAGATTTCCAACTCTGTTTAGGAATAGAAGGTCCAGAAGCAGGTGGCAAGGGCATTGATGCTCAAATTGATGGTTTCAAAGGAATGATTGGTCGTGTGAAAGTTGCATTCCCAACTGCTTCTGTTTATGCTACTACACTACGTCAGGTTATTAGTACCAATGAACATTTATGGGGTGCAATTTTGTTAGATGGTGATAACTGGAATGTAATAGAACCACGTAAAATAAATGTTTTAGACCGCATTGGCGGTGGTGATGGTTTTGTTGGAGGAATGTTGTATGCCATTCTTAAAGGTTGGGAATCAGAAAAATGGGCACAATTTGGTTGGGCATCAGGTGCATTAGCCACCACTTTCCTTACCGACTACGCACAACCTGCCGACGAAGAAATGGTTTGGAGCATCTGGGGCGGAAATGCAAGGGTGAGAAGATAAATATTAAAGAAGGCGAAGGCTGAGGCAAAGGCTAAGAAGAAGAAGAAGAAGAAGAAGAAGAAGAAGAAGAAAGTAGGCGAAGGCTGAGGCAAAGGCTAAGAAGAAAATAAAGGAAGAATTATGGAGAAAAAGTTTAATGATTTTCGTGATATGAGTGTTTGGCAAAAGTCTTTCACTTTATTGATTGAGGTTTATCAAATATTAAAACTTTTTCCTGCTGACGAACGCTTTGGTCTAACTGATCAGTTAAAACGTGCTTCAAATTCAGTTGTTCATAATTTAGCCGAAGGTTATGGTCGCTTTGAACCAAAGGACAAAACACGATTTTATAAAATTTCAAGAGGAAGTGCTTATGAGTCAATGAGCCAGATTTTAGTTGCTCAATCACAAAACTATTTAAGTAATGAAAAAACTGAAAATCTGATTAATCGTTATAAATTAGTTATAGAAGAAATAAATGCACTAATTCATTCATTAGAAAAATAATCAAACAAACTGTGCCTTAGCCTTCGCCTTGGCCTAAATAATACATCATGTTATACTACGCACTCGGTTCAACCGACATAGAATTGACTTCAGCTGACTTGAAAAAAGGTCTGTTAGAAGCATTAGAAAAAATGGGGAAAAAGCACAAAGTACTTGCTATTCCTCCTGATTATACGCGTTTGCCAAGTCGTGCTGGCGAGTTGACTGAATACGCTTGGCAGTATTACGGCGATACCATGACTGATGTATTACCCGCTTTGGGAACGCATTCACCCATGACCGACCATCAAATTTCGCACATGTTTGGTAGTTTACCCGCTTCGCTAATTCGTGAACACGATTGGAGAAACGATGTGGTTACGCTTGGAAATGTTCCAGCTGAATTTGTGAAGGAAGTTTCTGGTGGTGCGGTTGATTTTCCTTGGCCTGCTCAGGTAAATAAATTATTGATAAATGGAAATTTTGATTTAATTTTGTCCATCGGTCAAGTTGTCCCACACGAAGTAGTAGGCATGGCCAATTACAATAAGAATATTTTTGTTGGCACAGGTGGTGTCGAAGGTATTAACAAAAGTCATTTTGTGGGTGCAGCTTATGGCATGGAACGCATGATGGGACATGCCGATACGCCAGTTCGCAGGATTTTTAACTATGCTTCTGAACATTTTTCAAACCATTTACCTATAGTTTATGTACAAACCGTAGTTGGATTGGACAAATCGGATGGGAAAGTTAAATGTCGTGGTTTATTTGTAGGCGACGACTACGAAGTATTTGATAAAGCAGCTAAACTGGCTTTGCAGGTTAATTTTGACTTGTTAGATAAACCTTTGAAAAAAGTGGTGGTTTATCTCGATCCAACTGAATTTAAAAGTACTTGGTTGGGCAATAAATCTATATATCGAACCCGCATGGCCATTGACGATGGAGGTGAATTAATCGTAATTGCACCTGCCTTGAAAGAATTTGGCGAGGACAAGGAAATAGATCGTTTGATACGCAAATATGGTTATTTTGGCACACCAGCCACCATGAAATCATGTGACGAAAACGAAGAGCTTCGTAAAAATCTGAGTGCAGCAGCTCATTTAATACACGGTTCAACCGAAGGGCGATTTAGCGTAACTTATTGCCCAGGTAAAGGCAGCGAAAATCTAACGCAAGCCGAAATTGAAAGCGTAGGTTTCAACTATGCTGATATTGATGAAGTTACAAGCAAATATAATCCTGAAACATTGAAAGACGGTTATAATAACATGCCCGATGGCGAAGAAATTTTCTATATTTCCAATCCAGCTTTGGGTTTGTGGGCGTTTAAAGAAAGATTTAAGTATTGACAATTTTTTAATTTACGATTTACGATTTGTAAGAGTTGGTAGTTAATAGTTGATGGGTAAATAGTAAATGGTAAATAGTAAAATAGTAAATAAATTGATGAAGATAATTATAGACGACAAAATTCCTTATATTGAAGGTGCATTTGAAAATGTAGCTGAAGTGGTTTATCTGCCAGGTTCAAAAACAACTGCTGAAATTGTTAAGGATGCTGATGCTATTGTAACTCGCACGCGTACAATCTGCGACGAAAAATTGCTGAAAGAGTCAAGCGTTAAATTTATTGCAACAGCTACTATTGGCTACGACCACATTGATACTGAATATTGCGATGCAGTAGGGATAAACTGGACAAATGCTCCAGGTTGTAATTCAAAATCGGTAGAGCAATATATTGCATCAACTTTGATGGTTTTAGCGGAGGAAAACAAACTTCAATTAGCTGACATGTGTATCGGCATTGTAGGTGTTGGTAATGTAGGAAGCAAAGTAGCAAAAGTGTGCGAAATAATCGGTATGAAAGTTTTACTGAACGACCCTCCTCGCGAACGGGCAGAAGGTTCTCAGAAATTTGTAAGCCTTCAAACGATTATGAATGAAGCCGATATTATTACACTTCATGTTCCGCTGAATTTGAAAGGTGATGATGCTACATTTCATTTGGGAAATGCTTCGTTTTTTTCTAATCTGAAACGTAGACCTATTCTGATAAATTCTTGTCGTGGTGAAGTAGTTGATACTAAGGCTGTAAAGAATGCTTTGGATGAAGTACATCTTTCAGGTTTTGTGTGCGACTGTTGGGAGAATGAACCCAATATTGATTTGGGATTATTGGAAATGACAGACCTTGCCACCCCACATATTGCTGGTTACTCTAAGGACGGAAAAGCAAAAGGTACTGAAATGAGCGTTCATGCTATCAGTGATTATTTTGGACTTGGCTTGAATAACTGGCAAGCTTCAGGAATTGAATCACCTGTGAATCCCGTTATCGAAATTGATGGCTCAGGATTGACCGAACAAGAAATTTTATCTAATGCAATATTACACACTTACGATATTCGGGAAGATGATAGCGATTTAAGAGCTGATCCTGAAAATTTTGAACAATTGAGAGGAGAATATCCAACTCGAAGAGAATTTCCAGCATTTTCAGTCAAAATTAAAAATGTTGAGAAAAAGACAATTGATAAATTGATAAAACTAGGGTTTAATTGATTTACAATTTATTAATTTACAATTAAAAAAAACAATTATACAAACTAAAATTTCCCCTTTACGGGGATGAAGGGGTCACATTATGAAACAAAAAGCAGACATTGGATTAATTGGGTTGGCCGTAATGGGCGAAAACCTTGTATTGAACATGGAAAGTAAAGGCTTTACCGTGGGCGTTTTTAATCGTTCGGTAGAGAAAGTGGATAAATTTATAGCTGGTCGTGGAGCTGGGAAAAATTTCATTGGAGCACATTCTATTAAAGAACTGTGCGATTCATTGGAAAAACCACGCAAAGTTATGATGTTGGTAAAAGCTGGTCAAGCAGTTGACGATTTTATTGAACAACTAATTCCAAACTTGGAAGCTGGCGATATTATCATCGATGGTGGAAATACGCATTTCCCTGATACCATTCGTAGAGCGAAATATGTAGAAAGTAAAGGCTTACTTTACATTGGTACAGGCGTTTCGGGTGGCGAAGAAGGTGCTTTGTTAGGACCTTCTATTATGCCTGGAGGTTCACCAGCAGCTTGGCCATTGGTGAAAGATATTTTCCAATCTATTTCAGCGAAAGTAGAGGACAATGTTCCTTGTTGCGACTGGGTTGGCGAAGGCGGTGCTGGTCATTTCGTGAAAATGGTACACAACGGCATCGAATACGGCGATATGCAAATTATCAACGAAGCATATCAGGTAATGAAGGATTTATTGGGAATGAGTGCCGACGAAATGCACGAAGTTTTCAAAGAATGGAACAAAGGCGATTTAGATTCGTACTTAATTGAAATTACCCGTGATATTTTAGCTGTGAAAGACGAAGATGGAACAGCTTTAGTGGAGAAAATTTTAGATACTGCTGGTCAAAAAGGAACTGGAAAATGGACTGGCGTTTCAGCACTTGATTTAGGTATTCCATTGACTTTGATTGGCGAATCTGTATTTGCTCGTTGTTTGTCAGCGCAAAAAGATATTCGTGTGAAAGCTTCCAAAGTAATTACAGGGCCAACAATAAACTTTACTGGTGATAAAAAACAAATGATTGACGACTTAAAAGATGCTTTGTTTGGTGCAAAAATCATTTCGTACGCACAAGGTTACAACCTGATGATGGAAGCAGCTAAAGAATACAAATGGAACTTGAATTACGGAGGTATTGCTTTGATGTGGCGTGGTGGTTGTATTATTCGTTCTACTTTCTTGGGCGACATCAAAAAAGCATTCGACAATAATCCAGCATTGGAAAACCTTTTGCTCGATCCTCATTTTAAAGCCATTGTTGAAAACGCACAAGCCGGATGGCGTCGTGTGTGTGCTACGGCTTTGACCAACGGAATTCCTGTACCCGCATTGACTTCGGCATTGTGTTATTTTGATGGTTTCCGCTGCGAACGTTTGCCTGCCAACTTACTTCAAGCACAACGTGATTATTTCGGAGCTCATACTTACGAACGCATCGACAAACCTCGTGGCGAGTTCTTCCATACCAATTGGACTGGTCGTGGTGGTGATACTGCTTCAACAACTTATGTAGTATAATATACTGAAATACAAATTTTTATATTTTTGGGAAAGGATTTTGTACTATACAAAATCCTTTCTTCATGTAATATAATTGAGAAAATAACTTACAAAGCTAAATAGCTTGCAACTTCTGAGAAAGTAGTTTGTTATACATACTATAATCACTATAGACAAATAAAAATTTACACAAACTCCAATAATCTGGAAATTGTATTGGTTTTGTAATAATTATACATTATCTTTGTATCATAAACAAAATTAATTATTCATTTAAAAAATTATTCACATGAAAAAAATTACTCTTTTATTATCTTTTATCGCTTGTGTCGGGTTTATGCAAGCTCAAACATTATTAGTTGAAAATTTTGACTATAATGCAAATACAGTTCTTTTAGGTCAAGGTCTTTGGACAGTTACAGGAACTAATACTGCTGCTCCATTAGTAAATGTTACAGCTAAATCAATTTCGTATGCAAGTTATCCAGGCTCAGAAATAGGCAATGAAGTTACATTGACAAACGGTGAAGACCTTTACAAAAATTTTACTGCTCAAACTAGTGGTGCTGTTTATGTTTCTGCGTTGGTAAATATTAAAGTTGCTCCAGCTAATGGTGATTACTTTATTCATTTCGGTCCGACTGATATGGCTGGAAATGCATATATAGGTCGTACTTTCGTTAAGGCAGATGCATCTGGTAAAATAATATTTGGATTAATGCAGGCATCAAGTGGAACTACAACGTACTCAACTGAAACTTTTGACATAGGAAGTACAATTTTATTAGTTTTGAAACATGATGTTGTTACAAAAACTAGTTCAATAATCGTTAATCCCAGCATGACAACTGAGCCTGCAACTGGATGGTTAATCAATAGTACTGGAAATAATTCTACTGCAAATATTGGATCTATTGGCTTACGTCAACCTAGTGCATCTGCTGCTTTAGATATGAAACTTGACGGTATTCGTGTTGCAACTTCATGGTCAGCTTTATTTTCAACTACAGGTGTAAGCAATGCAAATACCAATTCATTTAAAGCAATTGTTTCAGGTAAAAACTTGATGTTACAAGGTGTAAAAGAAGGTGCAGCAGTTGAAATTTACTCAGCTATTGGCTCTA
>JBBRHJ010000075.1:0-13719 GCA_038222885.1 Bacteroidales bacterium
AAAATTGGCTTGGAAATGGAGCAATGGAAATGCACGAACACACTTTTCGCCAGCTGCTGTTTCGCCGGTGGTTGCCGACGGCAAAGTGTTTATTACTGCTCCCGATAGATTTTGGACAGCCTTGGATATTAAAACCGGACAGCCAGTTTGGCGAACCAATAGCCACGAAGTTCGCGAAACTGTTGGAATTTCAGAAGATTCAAAAACTGTTTACAGCCGATGTATGAACGATAGTGTGATTTCCTTGGATGCTCGTGCAGATTATCCGAAAGTAAAATGGATCACCAATGCTGGTTTTGGTTACGATCACAACCCAAGTATGTTAATGGTAAAAGGGAAAACACTTGTTTTTGGTACGAAGAACGGCTTATTGGTCGGGATGAATGCCACGAACGGAAAAGTACTTTGGAAATACAAAATTGGAAACTCAATTATCAATACTGTTACTCCAATTTCTGCTAAGGAATGTGTCTTAACTACAACCGAAGGGGTGGTTTGTAGGTTAAAATATAAATAAGAATTTACTATTTAACTATTTACCATTTACTATTTAGAAAGTTGGGATATAACAGTAAAGTAGTAGATTATTAAGTGCTTGAATAAACATTTTGCGAAAATAGAAAATGAATTTATGGCCAAAATAAATGTGCAACAAACAGATGTAACTATTCTGAAAATAAATGAAGACGATTATATTTCATTGACTGATATTGCCAAGTATAAGACTTCCGATTCATTTATTGTCGTTTGTAATTGGATGCGAAACCGGAATACCATAGAGTATTTGGGAATTTGGGAAACACTGTACAATCCAGTTTTTAAACCTATCGAATTCGATAGGTTTAGAAATGAGGCTGGTCTGAATGCCTTCACTATGTCGCCTCAGAAATGGATAGAGGCAACTGATGCCATGGGAATTGTTTCAAAATCAGGAAGATATGGTGGCACTTTTGCTCACAAAGACATCGCTTTTAAATTTGCTGCATGGATTTCTATTGAATTTGAACTTTATTTCATCAAAGAATTTCAGCGATTAAAAGAGGAAGAACAGAAACAACTCGGTTGGTCGGCTAAACGTGAATTAGCCAAAATCAACTATCGCATTCATACCGTTGCCATCCAACAAAATCTTATTCCAGCTGAACTTACAGCATTTCAAACTTCAATTGTTTATGCCAACGAAGCCGATGTTTTAAATGTGGCTTTGTTTGGTGTAACAGCAAAACAATGGCGTGAGAAGAATCCTGATTTGAAAGGAAATATGCGTGATTATGCTTCTATAAATGAGTTAATTTGCTTGTCGAATATGGAAAATCTGAATGCGGTTTTTATCAACGAAAATATGGCACAAAACCAACGTCTGATTAAATTGAATCAAATTGCGATACAACAGATGGGTATTTTACAAGAAGTAGAAAATAGAAAACTTATCAAATAAAAGGGATAAGAAAAATATCCGTTTTGAATTAAATCCATTTCTTTTTGTTCCTTGAACTTTATAATTCGGGAACTTATTTTAAATTATTTCAACTATGAAACTTAAAAATATTGCTTCGATAATCGGAGTGAAATCTGATTTTAACGATATAGATATCAACTGGTTATTGACGGACAGTCGCTCGCTTACTTTTCCAGAGGAAACCTTGTTTTTTGCACTGCGTACGCAAAGAAACGATGGGCACGACTATATTTCGGAGCTTTATCGGCAAAATGTGCGGTATTTTATGGTGAGCGAAATTGCAAGTGCTTTTTCCGACTTGAAAGAGGCTGTTTTTTTGAAGGTTGATGATACTTTGCTGGCTTTGCAACAAGTGGCTGCGGCTCAAAGAAAGTCAGTGGATGTCCCAATTATTGGCATTACGGGCAGCAATGGAAAAACCATCGTCAAAGAATGGCTTTATCAATTGCTTCATGCTGATTTTTCCATCGTTCGTTCTCCGCGGAGTTATAATTCACAAATTGGTGTTCCGCTTTCGGTTTGGGCGTTGAATCAAAATACTCAACTTGGAATTTTTGAGGCTGGTATTTCCGAGGTCGGTGAAATGGAAAAATTGGAAGCTATTATTGAGCCTACAATTGGAATATTTACGTACTTAGGAGAAGCGCATCAGATTAATTTTCAGAGTATCAAACAGAAATGCGAAGAGAAACTACAATTATTCAAAAACGCTGAGGTTTTAATTTATAATTCTGACGATAAAGTATTGAATATCTCAGTTGCACAATCAGGTATTAAAGCTCAATTGTTATCGTGGGGTACAACCGATGATGCTTTAATCAAAATAATAAATAAGCATACCGAAAATCATTCGACTCATATTTCATTGATTTACAAGGATGAAACGATACTTGTCGATTTGCCTTTTATTGACGAAGCTTCTATACAAAATGCTTTACATTGCGTAGTGACAATGTTGTATTTAGGAATTAGTAGTGCAGAAATCAATGCAAGAATTTCAATGCTCGAACCAGTGGCCATGCGATTGGAATTGAAAAAAGGAGTTCGTAATTGTCTGATAATTAATGATAGTTATAATTCTGATTTGAATTCATTGAGCATTGCACTCGATTTTTTAAATCAACAAGCTGCCGCTAACAATCTTTCGAAAACCTTGGTGCTATCCGATATTTTGCAATCGGGAATGACCACCGATGAATTGTACCAGAGCGTTTCAGAATTAGTCATAAACAAAAATATTCAAAAGATAATTGGAATTGGAAGTGATATTTCTAAGCACACCGATAAGTTTTCATTTATTGAGAATGAGTTTTTCAATTCTACCGAAAGTTTTTTAAAATCAGGTTCAATTTTCAATTTTAGCAATGAAATTGTACTTCTCAAAGGATCCCGTAAGTTCCAGTTTGAAACTATTTCGTCGAAAATTGAATTGATAGCTCACGAAACGGTGTTGGAGGTGAACTTGAATGCCTTGGTCGATAATTTGAATTATTTTCGTTCCAAATTGAAACCTACCACCAAAGTGATGTGCATGGTGAAAGCCTTTGCTTATGGCAGCGGTGCTACTGAAGTGGCTCGTACTTTACAACACCATCGCTGCGATTATTTGGCAGTGGCAGTGGCCGACGAAGGAGCAGAATTACGCAATGAAGGAATCCGAATCCCCATCGTGGTTATGAATCCTGAAATGGGAAGTTT
This sequence comes from Bacteroidales bacterium, assembly GCA_038222885.1. GTDB lineage: Bacteria > Bacteroidota > Bacteroidia > Bacteroidales > Paludibacteraceae > Paludibacter. Next base: position 3,158 of record JBBRHJ010000075.1, read on the forward strand.
GGGAGTGATTTTCGACCATAATTTAGAACCTGAAATTTATGGTTTCCGATTGTTAGATGCTTTAATTACGACTGCCGAAAAATTAGGATTGACAGACTATCCTGTTCATATTAAGATTGATAGCGGAATGCATCGATTGGGTTTTGAACGGAAGGACATTCCGCAATTGATACAGCAACTTGAAGGGCAAAAACAGTTGAAAATTCGGTCTATATTTTCGCATTTGGCAGGAGCCGATGAGGCGAATTTAGATGCATTTAGCATGACTCAAATCAATGAATTTACCTACTGTGCCGACCAATTATCAGCTGCTTTCTCGCATCATATTATGCGACATATTTTGAATTCAGCGGGTGCCGAACGACTAACCGATTATCAATTCGATATGGTGCGTTTGGGAATTGGGTTGTACGGTATTAGTTCAATACCAACGGTTAAACTAAGTCCGGTCTGCTCTTTGAAAACTATTGTTCTGCAAATTAAAAAGATTTCGGCAGGCGAAACGGTAGGCTATAGTCGCAATGGCAAAGTAGATAAAGACAAGCGAATTGCCATACTTCCTGTTGGTTATGCCGATGGTTTCGATCGTAAATTAGGCAATGGAGTAGGGGAGGTGTTGGTCAACGGCAAAAGAGCTAAGGTAATTGGGAATGTGTCGATGGATTTAATCACGATTGATGTAACTGATATAGAGGTTGCCGAGGGTGATTTTGTAGAAATTTTTGGCGACAAATTAAGTTTGCTGGTAGTGGCTAATTGGTTGAAAACCATACCTTATGAGATTTTGACAAGTATTTCGAGGCGAGTTAAACGAATTTATTTTCAGGAATAGTTATGGTTTTAAGCGTAATTCAAACACTGGAAAATTCCCAAAATATCTTGTTGAGTGCAAAGGAACTTTCTGTGCAATTTAACAAAATAAATGGGGTGTTGGCTTGTGCAACGAATAATGAAAAACAAAATATTAGCATTGAAGAACTTCATTCATACATAGATACGCTCAAAATTAAAACCGACTATCTGGAAGTTGATAAAAATCCGATATTTGATTTTTTGCCAATATGTGAGCAAAATGAGGTTTCATTTCTCTTACTTCAACTGACCAATAATACATCCAAAGAAATTCAGCATTTGCTTAATGCCTGTCGACAGTTGAGAATTCCTTATCTAATTTATAAATCATCAAACGAAGTTCTTCAATTCAAAAAAATACTTTTGCCTGTAAGTTTTTTGGTAGAAGAACTCGAAAAAGCACAATTTGCTGCCGCATTTGGTAGGTTTTTCGGAGCTGAAATTTCACTTTTGTTGGCCAAGGATTATGGAAGCAAAGCATTGATTAATAGCGAGAAAATAAATTCAGTTTTAGAAAAATTCAATCTAAAAGCAAATATTATCAATGGGCAAAAGGATAGTTTTAAAATCAATCAGGAAGCGCTTAGAGTTGCAGAAAATGTACAATTTGATCTTTTGATAGTTTCGGCATCGCGTGAATATGGCTTAGATGATTTGATTTTTGGTTCTATGGAGCAAAAATTGATTAAAAAATCTACAATTCCTATCCTTCTCGTAAATCCACGAGATGATTTATATGTTCTATGTGATTAGCTTTTATGGCAGTTTTACTGTTGTGATTAGGGCGAAAATGGCATATTGTCAGTTAAACTGCCATTTATAAAGTTAAATATCTATTTGGCAAAATAATTGATAAGGTTTTGCCATTATTGATAATAAAAATTAACAAAACATGAAGAAGCATAAACATACTGAGGAAACTGAAAAAGTAGATGAGGTAATTCAAAATACAGAGGGAACAGAAACAGCAAATGAGGCTCAGACAAATGAGCAAGAAACAGAGTCAATAGAAGCTAAGTTGGAACTTGCTAATCAAAAATGTATTGATTTAAGTGACAAGAATTTGCGATTGATGGCCGAGTTTGATAATTATCGCAAACGTACGTTGAAAGAACGCTCAGATCTTATCAAAACCGCTGGCGAAAAAGTGTTTGTCGACATGATTACGCTTGTTGATGATTTTGACCGTGCGTTGGCTGCCATGCAAACTGCTACAGATATTGATGCGGTTAAAGAAGGTATTGATTTGATTTACAGCAAATTTATTTCTTTTATGTTGCAAAATGGTGTAAAACCTATCCCTACTGAAAATGAAGTTTTTGATACTGATTTACACGAAGCAATTACTACATTTCCTGTTGAAGATAAGGCCATGAAAGGTAAAATAATTGATTGTGCATCAAAAGGTTATACAATGAACGATAAAGTAATTCGTTTTTCTAAAGTAGTGGTTGGTGAATAATTTTTTATCAATTCTAATTTAGTTAAAAACGAAATTTTCATACAATATAAGCAAGTGATTGCTTCAAAATAATTTATAATTCTATATGTCCAAAAGAGATTTTTACGAAATATTAGCTGTATCGAAAACTGCAACGGCCGAAGAAATTAAGAAAGCTTACCGAAAGAAAGCAATTGAATTCCACCCTGATAAAAATCCAGATAATAAACAAGCTGAGGAAAAATTTAAGGAAGCTGCTGAGGCTTACGAAATTTTGAGCGACCCACAAAAACGACAACGATACGATCAATATGGTCATGCTGGTGTTGGTGGTGCTTCTGGCGGTGGTGGCTACGGTGGTGGCATGAGCATGGATGATATTTTCTCACATTTCGGAGATGTCTTTGGTGGTCATTTTGGCGGGTTTAGTGGGTTTGGCGGTTTTGGTGGAAATCAACGTGGTGGCGGACAAAGAGTCAGAAAAGGTTCCGATTTAAGAGTTAAAGTAAAACTAAACTTAGCAGAAATCGCAACTGGAGTTGAAAAGAAAATTAAGGTAAAAAAATATGTGTTATGTTCCAATTGTAATGGTAATGGTGCAGCACATGGTTCAGACACAGTTAATTGTAATACCTGTAATGGGTCGGGTAGGGTAACTCGTTTACAGCAGACTATTCTTGGTCAGATACAAACTGCTTCTGAATGTCCAACTTGCGGCGGCGATGGAAAGATCATTAAAGATAAATGTACGCATTGTGCGGGCGAAGGTATTGTACGTGAAGATGAGATAATTAACATCAATATTCCTGCAGGTGTTATGGAAGGAATGCAACTCTCGATGAGCGGAAAAGGAAATGCTGCCCGTCGTGGTGGTGTGAATGGCGATTTATTGGTACTTATCGAAGAGGAAGCACATCCAGAACTTATTAGAGATGAAAATGATTTGATTTACAATTTGTTACTCACTGTTCCAACAGCTATTGTTGGTGGTTCGATTGAAGTACCAACTGTGGATGGAAAAGTGAAAGTTACGATTGCTCCAGGTACTCAACCCGGCAAAGTTTTACGACTTCGTGGAAAAGGATTACCCAGTGTAAATCGTTATGGAACAGGTGATTTGTTGGTGAATATTGGAGTTTATATTCCTGAACATTTGAATAAGGATGAAAAAGCTATTATTGAAAAACTATCCAAATCGGAAAATGTAAAACCAAATTCTGCTGCTTCGCGTGATTTTTTCTCTCGGGTGAGAAATATGTTTGAGTAAAATATTCAAGAAACTTATACATACAAAAAGTGCTAAATATTTAATATTTAGCACTTTTTGTTTTCGTTATACTTGTAATTTATTTTACATTAAACGCCACTCTTAATTCATCAATTTCTTTATTGCCCATTGGATGTAATTCGCCAATAGAAGATGCCATAACCAATGAATTAGCCGAAAATTCAGCCACTTCTAAGTAATCGAAAGTATTGATTAATTTATTTCCAGTAACAATCACGCAATCATTTTCAACAATTACCACACGATTATCAGCAAACATTGACGCAATTACTTCGGTATCGTTGTACAAACTCTCAAACGGAATCGAAGGCACATCTTGCAAGAAAATCCAACTTTCAGGAATGGTACGCACATCAAATTTCTGATGACTCACGGCATGTGCCATTAAATTGGTAGGCTGTGTAGTGATAATTGAATTGATATGTGGATATAACTGATAAATACGGTGATGTAAAGCAACCGAACGACTTGGCTCTTTTCCAGCTTCGGCCATACCATTTTTGATTTGAACAATATTTTTTGATAAAATATCCCAACGCGCAACGTCACGGGGAGTAATCAAGAAATCATTGTCTTTCCAACGTACCGAAACAGTTCCATACGTTGAAATCATTAATCCCTGATCGCAAGCACGACGAATGATATTGACCATTTCAGTTCGTAATTCACGTTCGTCCGATGTATATTCGGCATCCATGAATGAAATTATATTTTTCGGAAAATGATTTACGTACTTAGCAATTTGTTCATCGCTCAAAGTATGTATTTTGCCTATTCGTCCAGCATTTACAATGGTGCGACAGCAAAATTCCAAGGTCTCAAAGCGTTGATAAGCATCCATCATGTCCGATCCACCCAACACAACACCATGATTTTCCATGATTACTGCTTTGTATTTCTTGTTTTTGAACTCATTGGCAATTTTCTTACCCAACTCTTCGCTTCCTGGACAACCATAAGGAGCAAAACCAATCTCGCCACATATATTTCGGGCTTGTGGAACGATGCTTGTATCAGGCACTTGACGAGCAATGCTAAATGCAACTAATCCGGGTGGATGTGCGTGAATGATTGAGGTCAGTTCAGGTCGCATATCAAAAATTGCCTTGTGAAAAGGAAATTCAGAGGATGGTTTGTGTTGACCGACAATTGTTCCGTCTTTTTTTACGCAAACAATGTCCTTCACAGTTAATGAGCCTTTATCTACAGCAGAAGGCGTAATCCAAATGTCCCCATTTTCGTCTTTAATAGAAATGTTCCCACCTGAAGTAGTAGTCATACCACCTCGATAAATACGTCCGATAATCACATTAATTTGTTCTTTCGGATGCATTAATTTTACATCTAATTGTTTCATTTTTGTAAAGATTTACCCCTAACCCCTAAAGGGGAATTAAATTACTTTCGTCTACGAAAACAATTCAACAGAGTATTTATTATTGATACTAATATTTTTTCTATTTTAAAATTGTCAAAAACACACTTGCCTAGTTTCCCTTTAGGGAGTAGGGGTTCTTTACCAATTTGAAAGTAAATAACTTTCTGCTTCAACGCTCCACAATCCCATGTTTTTATCGCAAATCTGAGCCAATGTTTTATACACTTCATTTGTTTCAGCAAGTTTTGCAAAATCAGATATTGCTGTCAATGGCATTTCAATATGCGTATAAATCAATTTTTTACCACCAGGTATTTCTGGCAAATGATTGGTAGCTTCGATTACTGCATCTAAACCTCCAATATGAGTTACTAAACCTGCTGGATCAAGTCCTTTGGCCATCATTGCTAATGCTTCGTTCATGTCATCAGTGTTACCACCACTAGTTCCAACAATGTGAGTATAAGCATAATGCACGTTGTAGAAATTCATCATGGCACTAAATTTTGGATCACCAGGACCTGCAAAGAAATTCAAGCAACCATCAAACGCTAAAATTGCATCGCCTTGTTCTACCACTGGTTTTACAGGAGCAAAAACAAATACATCATCATAACCGTCGCCTCCGCTGATAGCTTTTAATTCTTCCACAGGGTTTTCCATTTTTCCTGTATTCACGTAGCGCAAATCAATGCCACGAGAAGCGGCAAATTCAACACTGTAAAATTGTGCAGCACGGTCGAGACGTGTTTGATCAACATCTGTTACCACACAAAGAGATGGTTTGCGGTCTTCGCGAAGAAGTACGTAATTAATTGCTGCTAAACCCATTGGTCCAACACCAGCCAAGATTGCCATTTTCCCGCCATCTACTATTTCCATTTTGTGTACATAACTGCCCGGAGTAGTGTGATAATTAGCATGCATTGCACCTATTACGCAAGAAAGTGGTTCGGCTAACGAAGCTGGATAATATCCTTCGCCTTTGTAAGCTAACAAACATTCTTTTTCCATCACTTCATTTGGGATAATTACATAAGTGGCATCACCACCAATGTGCTGGTAACTATAGCCTGGAGCACTTAAAATTCCCACAGGACCATCTTCGTAATACAGAGCAGGTTGAATGGAAAATTTATCACCAGCTTTAAACTTATTAGCCCATTTTGAGCCTACTTCTACCAATTCTCCTGCAAATTCATGCCCGATAATAATAGGATTCTCAGCGATATCGTTCGGTATACGCTTGTGGTCGGTTGCCTGAGTCGATGCTTTGTACGATGACATACAAATAGAATCAGATACTACTTTTGCAAGGATTTCATTGTCCTTGATTTGTGGCAATTCGAATTCCTCTAATCGAAGATCTTTTTTGCCGTATAAACGGATTGCTTTAGTTTTCATTTTTTTTAGACTTTTAGAATAAAGAACAAAGATTAAAGACAAATACTTCTGTCTTTAAAAAATGTCTCAATCAAGTTTGTTTTTAAATCCTGTTATCATTTTTTGAAGTTCAATTATTTTATTTTGAATATTTTCAAAATTCACTGAATCAATGTATTTTAGGTTTAGAGCGATTGTTAATTCAGTTTCTAATTCAAGCGAAGACCCAATAGATATTTCCAAAAAACGGGCAAAATCTTTATTACTCGTTTTGGCAGAACCTTCAGCAATATTTGTTGGAATAGAAACAGCTGCACGCTGCATTTGAGACATTAAACCAAATCTTTCATGACTTGGAAACGTATTAGTTAACTGATAAATTTCAGTCACCAAACTCATTGACTTTATCCAAATAGCTAATTTTCTAAAATTATGCATCCAGTCTTTTGTCTTTGCTCTTTTATCTTTTCTCTACGAAAGCATCACCTGCCCACCAGTAATTGGCAATGCTTGCCCAGTTTCGCCACATTGTTCCATCAAGTAAAGTGCGCCTTTGGTTACATCTTCGGGCGAACATCCTTTTTTCATAGGTACTTGTGCTAAATAAAACTCTTTTACATCGTCAATTGTTTTTGCTCCTGGTACTTTTCCAGCATTTAAGTACTGAACAAAAAGTCCATTAACAGGGTCGCTCCAAAGTGGCCCTTCGTAAAAATTACCTGGACAAATAGAGTTTACTTTAATTCGGAATGGGGCTAACTCCAATGCAAATGATTGAGTTAATCCAATGCCACCAAATTTTCCACCAGCATACGCAAAGTTGGCTTTGCTACCACGCAATCCCGATTTAGAATTAATTTGGATAATATCGGCATAATACTGTGGAGCATATTTGGTTTGTAATTTCATAACCTTACTTACTATTTTTGTGCAATAGAAATAAGCATTGTAATTTATTTTTGTTACAAAATCAAAATCCTCAGGTGTCATATCGTCTAATCCTCCCGCACGCAAAACGCCGGCATTACTGATAAAAGAATCAATAGCTCCAAAGTTACAAATAGTTTCGTGTACCAAATTTTCTATACTTGGAATTTCGCTTACGTTGGTTTTTACAAAAACAGCGCGGTTACTTTTTGCAAGCGTATTGAAATATTCTACTGTGGCTTTACCTACAGTTTCGTTCATATCAGCTACTATAATATTGGCACCCTCTTGCAATAAACAACGGGCAATTCCTTCACCAAAGCCCTGAGCAGCACCAGTTACAATGATGGTTTTGTTTTCGGCACGACCTTTTGATGCGCCAGCGGCCACACTTCGTCGGTAGTTTTCTACTTCCCAATTATCTATAAAATCAATCTGTTCTTGAGTCATTGGATGAGTACCACCAAAGGATTCCGCCAAATAAGCAATTTTCATAGCATCTTCGAAAACATCCAAAATAATGTCGCATTGTGCAGCATTATCACCAACGCCAACAAGTCCAATTCCTTTGATGAGGATAACTTTTGGTTGATAACCGAATTTTGATGTGAAAGCAGGAATTTCTTTTTGTGCTGTTGCTAATACATCTGCTGGCTCTTCATCATTCAGAAAAACATAATTCGATTTACAATAAACAATGGCATCTGGAGTAAATGGTTTTGCAATTTTCGCTTGTGCTTCTTCTGTATCGTAGAAATGTTTTACTAAGCCATTTTTACGTACTTTCAAGGTTTTTAGTCCATCAGCAGAAAGCATCATTCGTAATCCTGGAAGGACCAGAACTGCCCCCTGACCCCCTAAAGGGGGGATTTTTTCTCCCACTTTAGGGGGTTGGGGGGCTTGTTTCTCTAATGAGTCAAGTATTTTCGTATACAAAATTTTTATTTCTTTAATATTATTGGCAGCCACAAAAATACCGTGGTTTTGGAGCCAAATAACTTGCGGTTCTTCCTTAAATTCAGATCGATATGCTTTGATGGCATCTTCTACTTTTTTGAATAAAACGTAGCCTGGGTCGGTGTATTCAATATATAATGCTTTTGCACCAAATAATTTTTTCAAATCACTTTCGGCGTTGATAGCACACATCAAACCATTTACCAATGTTGGGTGCATGTGAACGACATAAGCAAAATCAATCACGTTGTGCATCGATGTTTCTACCGATGGCCGTTTTCCTTTGCTGATAGTGGCGTCAGCCAAATCATTTTTTACTTGTTCCTCACGCTCAGCAGCATTTGAGCTATATGTTTTTTCAGACATTAGATTGAGTTTCGCACGATCCATTACTGCAAAACCATCTTCGGTAATGGTTGCCAATGACGATCCACTGGCTTTAACCCACATTTTATCCGTGTTTTTGTACGAAGTGTTTCCACCACCTGCAATTACAAAACGGCTATCTTGGCCGTAGAATTGCGAAATTGAAATTAAGTCTTGTATCATAATTACTCTAAGCCCCCTAAATCCCCCAAGGGGGACTTTTGGTTAGCTTTGTATATTAATTTGTATATTTAAATTTCAGAGAATAAGTCTTCAAGTCCCCCCTTCAGGGGATTTAGTGGGCTGTTATGAGTTCATTTCCCAACTTTATAAACTCCTCCCGTTTACTTCTATCAGCTTGCCCTTTTGCATCTACATATCCACGCAGTCCTTGTGCCACCAAATGTTGGTGTGCAGCTACCACGCAAACTCCATCGTAATTGATTTGCATCAATCTTTCGGTCAATGGCGTGCTGTTGCGTGCGAAAAGTTCAATCGGTTCCATGGCGGGCGTGTTGTGTTCGCTACCAAATGTTACTACAAAGCCTTGGTCGTGTAAATAACTGGCATATTTTTCCAATAATTCTACTCCGTTACGTGTGGTAATAAATTCTACCGAATGAAATCCACGTTCGGTGAGTTGTTTTGCAACACGTTTTAAATCACCTTCAAAATCAGTATAACCGCCTTTGGCATCATCTGCCAAAAATGGATAAGTTGGTATTCCGCCACCTGCAACGATAATGTCGCAAACAGTTTTCATTGGTAAAAATGCTTTGGCGTCTTCAGGAACATAAGCTCCACCACCTGCTTTAAGCATATTTCCACGAATTTCATTTTCAACTCCTGCAAAATCAGCAGTCGATGATTTCAATTCTTTTCCTCCAAAAAGTGGAGTGAATAATTCTTTAATTTTCGTTTCATTATTTCCGCAAGCTTCGTAAACTTTTAAACGTAAAGCTTTTGCCAAATGACGCTCACGAATCAAACCATTGGTTAAATCGTTTTTGATCCAGTCAAAATCAATACTAAATCCAGCAGAATTTGCAGCTAAAATTTCATTCACTTTGCCACACATAGCTTCCACTTGTGCATTTGATTCTACGATAACTCCTGCCAATTGTGACGCAAAAGGTTCAGCTAATTGAAATGGATGCGAAAGTCCTTTACCGCTAATGTAAGTACGACCTGGATTTCCTGGGTCATTTACTTTCAGACCAGCTTTTTGATCCTCTTCGTTCAAAGAAATCAGTTCAATATTGAAAAGTGGATACAAATTCCTTGATTTGCAACCCTCAGCCCATGCCGAATATCCAGCGGTGCTGTAAAAATCATTAATTCCGACTACCTTCACGTCTTCGGAAACAGCCATATCTAATGCTTCATCAATGTTCTTGAAAGCACTGAACGAATATGGTGAATGTAAGTGTGCGTTTACTTTTATCATAAGCCCCCTAAATCCCCCGAGGGGGACTTTTTAGTTAGTTTTGTATTATTTTAGTTTTTTGAATCTTTTTTCTTCAATTCTAGCATTTTGGCAGCTAGGTCCTTTGCCATATCAGGAATTATGTTTTTCATCATATTACCCATCATATCTTTCATCATTTCAGGCATAGTGTTAATGGATTTTTGACCAGTTGGAGATTTATAAAATGTAATAAAATCATTGATCTCACTTTCTGTATAGTATTTATCATAAATCAATGTTGTCTGACTCATTATTTTTGGAGTCATTTCTACTACTGTTCGCTTTGCTATATCCATTATTTCTTGTGAGTGAGCCTTTGCCGTTGAATCCTTCATTTGCGATTGCATCTGATTAAGCATTGCTGGCATCATTTGATCTATCATTTTAGTCATCATCGAATCAGTCTTCATAAGATGCATTAATTCTTTTATAGATTCTTGCTTGGTTTGTGAATAACCGTTTGCAAATACCGAAATACAAAGTAAAAATAGGAAAATTAATT
>JBBRHJ010000076.1:0-13403 GCA_038222885.1 Bacteroidales bacterium
AGGTTTAATGTATTACCGCGATAAAACACGTAACTTTGATGACGAGGATTTGATTCTTAAAATTAATAAGGCAAAAGTGCTAATGCGTGAATCAATTTACAAAAATCTTATTGCCGAAGATATTTCCAAATCACTCAACATTAGCTACTCAGGATTCCGAAGAGCATTCAAAGAATTTACAGGAACTTCACCATCGCAATATATGATGGAACTAAAACTGAACGAAGCAAAATTGTTACTCTCCACCACCTCACAATCGGTAAAAAATATTTCGTACAGCCTAAATTTTGAAAACCCTGAGTATTTTTCGGTTTTTTTCAAAAAAAGAACAAAAACTACCCCACTTGAATATCGCAATGCAGTAGAGATTAAAGAATAAAGTATATTTAATGTTGTAGAACATAAAATTTACTGACATTTTTTTCTTTATACTATCGTATCTTTGCACCGAATTCAGCACAGTTCAGCACAGTTGAAAATTATATACTTTAATTCTGTAACTTCCATTTAAATCGCAAATGAAAACAACACAAAAAACATCATTATTAAAAGGTGCTGACGGCACTAATTATCTAGTTCCATTTATTCTGGTAACCTCATTATTCTTTTTTTGGGGTGTAGCCAATAACATGACTGACACGTTATTAGCTGCTTTCAAAAATATTCTTGAAATGACTGATTTTCAAACATCGTTCATACAAATGGCATTTTACGGCTCCTATGCTTGTTTTGCATTACCAGCTGCATTTTTAATACGTAAATATTCTTTCAAAGTTGGCATTATCGTTGGATTGGCACTTTATTCCTTAGGTACTTTTCTGTTTTTCCCAGCTGGACAAGCTGGATCTTACTCATTTTATTTATTCGCTATATATATTTTGGCAGCAGGTTGTTCAATTCTTGAAACGACAGCTAATCCATATATTTTGACGATGGGACGCCCTGAAAATGCAACCTTGCGATTAAATTTTGCACAATCCTTTAATCCTATCGGATCAATTTCAGGAATAATTTTAAGTCAGATTTTTATTTTATCGCACTTAAGTAGCAATAAAAGTTCGATGAACGATGCACAACTTCAAGCTGCCCAATCGTCTGAAATGTCAGCTGTTACATTAACTTATATGGGTGTTGGAGTAGTATTATTGGCTGTATTGATTATAATTTTATTTTATAAAAAAATGCCTGCAAACAAGGACGTATCAGGCGATAGTTTTGGAAGCACTGTTAAACGTCTGATGAAGCGTCGTCATTATTCTTGGGGAGTTGTAACTCAGTTTTTTTATGTGGGAGCACAAATTGGAGTTTGGTCGTACACCATCCGGTACGTTATGAAATCCTTAGGATTGGTGGACGCAGCCACTGATAGTATATTGCCTGAACAAGTTACATTATTTATTCAGAATCATTCATTTTGGAGTACAATTTGGCAATTTGATGCAACTACAACCGCTGAAAATATTGGAAATTCATTCTATTTGTTTTCATTGATATTGTTTATGTTTTCTCGATTTATATTTACCGCTTTAATGCGCTTCTTACGTCCCGGAATTTTATTAGCAATAGCTGCAACTGGAGCGATCATTGCATCGGCAGTCGCTATTTTTGCTACTGGAATGACTGGTGTAATTGGTTTGGTGATGATTTCGTTCTTCATGTCGCTCATGTTCCCCACTATTTACGGAATTGCACTAGAAGGCATGACAGAAGGAGAATCTAAGGTTGGTGGATCATTCCTAGTAATGGCTATCTTAGGAGGTGCATTATTGACAACTGGACAAGGTTTCTTATCAACAACATTTAATAGTATTCAAGTATCATATTGGATTCCATTAATTTGCTTTATCATAGTAGGAGCTTACGGTCTACTTGCGAATAAAGACGAAAAAACAAATCATTTTGTATAAATAAAATGACAATAAGATATTCAAATGCCAGCTCTAAAGTTAAAACACTGATTGACAATATCAGTGATGCTGTGATGCACGAAGAGTTAAAAGTAGGAGATAATTTATTGTCAATAAACGATGCAAGCACAAAGTATAAAGTTTCGCGAGATACTGTTTTTAAAGCTTATAACGAATTAAAACGTTTAGGCACAATAGATTCCACTCCACAAAAAGGGTATTTTGTGAAAGGAGAAGTAAATAGAATTCTGCTTTTATTGGATAATTATTCACCGTTCAAACAAAACTTGTATCATAGTTTTACGGGGAATTTACCCGATAACTATAAAGTTGATTTGATTTTTCATCAATATAACGAGCATTTATTTGAAACCATTGTGCGCGAAAGTATTGGAAAATACAGCATGTATGTGGTTATGAATTTTTCGAATGATAAGTTTTCAGACTCCTTAAAATCCATTCCAGTAAATAAATTACTTTTACTTGATTTTGGAAATTTTGAGAAAGACGAGTTTTCATATATTTGTCAGGATTTTAATCAAGCTTTGTATGATAGTTTAATGCAGGGAATCATAGTGTTGAAAAAATATAGAAAAATTTCTTTTATTTTCCCCGAAGACTTGCGTCATCCAATATCGTCAATTGAAAATTTCATAAAATTCTGTACCGATAATGGTTTTGAATATGATCTAATTCGTAAAAACAGCGAATGGAAAGGAGTAGAAAAATCTTGTGCCTATTTATGCATACTTACTGAGGATTTTGTAAAAGTAATTAAAGAAGCAGATGCCAACTTATTAATAATTGGGAAAGATCTTGGTTTAATCGCCTACAATGATGATCCAGTGCTCGAAGTTATTAAAAATGGCATTTCCTCCATCAGTATTGATTTTGGCTTAATGGGTGAAAAAGCTGCCCAGTTTATTAAAACTAAAAATCAGATTCAAGAATACTTGCCTACTAAATTAACACTAAGAGGTTCAGTATAAACAACAAGAATATTTTAACAATATTTCTATTTTTAATCAATTTTAACAGCATTAATCAGCACAGTTCAGCACACTAAAAATAAAACTTATAAATATTAAATAACAGCTTCATCTCCATTTTTGGAGTTGAGGTACAAAAAAAATAAATATGAAAGCAGGAGCAATTGCAGGAGAAACAACATCGACTGCGCAAATTAGAAAAGAAAAAACAGGACGTCTACAAGGTGAAAATCCAAAAATTGGGATTCGACCAACCATTGATGGCCGTCAAGGTGGGGTTCGTGAATCATTAGAAGCTCAAACCATGAATATGGCTATAAACTTAGCTGATTTTTTGAGTTCAAATTTAAAATATAGCGATGGCACAGCTTATCAATGTGTGATAGCTGATACTACAATTGGACGCGTAGACGAAGCAGCAGCTTGTGCCGAAAAATTTAAAACAGCTGGCGTAGGCGTTACTATCACAGTTACTCCATGTTGGTGTTATGGAAGTGAAACTATCGATATGGATCCGCATACTATCAAAGCAATTTGGGGATTCAATGGTACGGAACGTCCAGGAGCTGTGTATTTAGCAGCTGCATTAGCAGGTCATAATCAAAAAGGTTTACCTGCATTTGGAATTTATGGAAAAGACGTACAAGATGGTGGAGACAACTCAATTCCAGCAGATGTGCAAGAAAAGTTAGTGCGATTTGCTAAAGCCGGAGTTGCAGCCGCAACCTTGAAAGGTAAATCATATCTCTCCATAGGTTCAGTTTCAATGGGAATTGCAGGTTCAATTGTTGATGCTAATTTCTTTCAGGAATATCTTGGAATGCGTAACGAATATGTAGATATGAGTGAAATTCTTCGCCGTGAAAAGTTAGGAATCTACGATCCTGAAGAATTCAAAAAAGCAATGGATTGGACAGTAAAAAACTGTAAAGCTAATGAAGGTGAAAATACAAATCCTCCTCATAAAATAAAATCACGCCAAGAACTGGATCAAGAATGGGAATTTGTTGTAAAAATGACTCTCATTATTCGCGACTTAATGATTGGTAATACAAAACTTAGAGAATTAGGATATTTGGAAGAAGCCTTAGGCCATAATGCTATTGCATCGGGATTTCAGGGACAACGACAATGGACTGATTTTATGCCTAATGGCGATTTTTCAGAAGCAATTCTAAACACTTCGTTTGACTGGAATGGAATTCGTGAAGCATTTGTTGTGGCAACTGAAAATGATTCTTTAAATGCTGTGGCCATGTTATTCGGTAAATTATTGACCAATACTGCTCAGGTATTTGCTGATGTTCGTACTTATTGGAGTCCCGACGCTGTTGAGCGCATTACTGGTCATAAATTGGAAGGTCACGGAGCGAACGGTCTTATTCACTTAATCAATTCAGGTTCAGCATCATTGGACGGAAGCGGACAACAAATGGAAGATGGAAAACCAGCAATGAAACCATTTTGGGACATTACTCAGGAAGAAGTTCAAAAAACATTAGATGCAACAACTTGGTATCCTGCCGAATGTGAATATTTCCGTGGTGGTGGTTATTCATCACATTTCCTTACCAAAGGTGGAATGCCTGTTACTATGGCTCGTGTCAATATTATTAAAGGTCTCGGACCCGTATTGCAAATAGCCGAGGGTTTTACCGTTGACATCCCTACCGAAGTTCATAAAGTTTTGGACGAACGTACAAATAAAACATGGCCAACCACTTGGTTTGCACCACGCTTAACGGGTGAAGGTAATTTTGTTGATGTATATTCGGTAATGAATAACTGGGGAGCAAATCACGGTGCATTTAGCTATGGACATATTGGTGCCGATTTGATTACATTGGCTTCGATGTTACGCATTCCAGTTTGCATGCACAATGTTTCTTGCGAAAAAATCTTCCGTCCAAGTGCTTGGGGTGCCTTTGGCATGGATAAAGAAGGTTCAGATTATCGTGCTTGCCAGACTTACGGTCCACTTTATAAATAATAAAGAAACCCTAACCTCATATAAAATTATTTTTTTCTGTAACTTTTATTGAAGAATACAACATCCCATTTTGGAGTCAGGGGTTTATCAAAAAACGAAGTTTAAAAATCAATAATTACAATTTAGGTTGCTGTAAATATTAATACCTTTGCAGCAACTTTTAAAGTATACAAATGAAGAATAAATCATTCTTAGCATTCGATCTCGGGGCTACAAGTGGACGCTCCATACTTGGTAGCCTTGAAAACGGGCGACTTCAAATGAAAGAGCTGACACGTTTTCCCAACCAAATGCTTCAAATTGGAGAGCATTTCCATTGGAATATTTACTCACTCTTCGAACATCTCAAAGCAGGATTAATAGCTGCAAAAAAAGAAGGCGTAGAAATAAGCTCAATAGGAATAGATACTTGGGGTGTTGATTTTGCACTTTTGGCAAAAGATGGCTCGATACTTGGCGCTCCTTATGCTTACCGAGATCCGCACACAGTAGGCGCTCCAGAGGAATTTTTCAAAATTGTTCCCCGCGAAAAAGTCTATGACATTACAGGTATTCAGGTAATGAACTTCAATAGCCTGTACCAACTTTTTGCTCTAAAGCAAGCCAACAATTCACTTCTCGAAGCTACAACAGAAATTTTGTTTATGCCCGATGCTTTGGCTTATTTACTCACAGGCAACAAAGTAGTAGAATATACCATTGCATCCACTTCACAAATACTTAACCCACGAACCAAACAGTTCGACACTGAATTACTCGAAAAAGCTGGTGTTTTGCCCTCTATTTTGGGTGAAATCGTTATGCCGGGTCATGTTATTGGAACACTAAGTGATGATTTGGCAGAAGAAAGTGAATTAGGAAAAGTAAAAGTTGTAACTGTTGCTGGACATGACACTGGATCAGCTGTAGCTGCTGTTCCAGCGGAAAATGAAAATTTTGCGTATCTTAGTTCCGGCACTTGGTCTTTGATGGGAATTGAAGTTAAAGATGCCATTATTAATCAGGAAACTTACGATTTGAATTTCACAAATGAAGGCGGTATTGAAGGGACGACACGGTTTCTGAAAAATATTACAGGCATGTGGTTGCTTGAACAATGTTTGAAAGAATGGAAAAAGGAAGGAATCACATACGCTTACGAAAAGTTGGTGCAAATGGCCGATACCGTTCCCGCATTCCAATCGATGCTTGACACAGATCACCCCTCGTTTGCAAATCCAGTGAGTATGACGGATGCTATTGTTGATTATTGCAAAGTCACTAATCAGAATGTGCCCACAACACATGCCGAATTTGTACGTTGTATTTTCGAAAGTCTTTCATTAAAATACAATTATGTATTGGGGAAATTGAATGGTTTAGCTCCATTTCCTATTGAGAAACTTCATGTTATTGGAGGCGGCTCAAAAAACCCACTATTGAATCAATGGACTGCAAATTCAATTGGAATTCCTGTGAATGCAGGACCCTCAGAGGCAACAGCCATTGGCAATATAATGATTCAAGCGAAAGCTGCAGGTTGCGTGGACTCGCTACAAGAAATGCGTCAAATCATTAGACAATCCGTTCAGATAGACGAATTTTTACCAGAAAATCCAACAGTTTGGAAAGATGCTTACAAGAATTTTTTGAAAGTAACAGGATTATGAACACCTAACCCCTAAAGCTGAATTATGCAAGTTTGACTTCATAATTTAGGGTGTATTTGAAATCTAAAAAAAGTAGAATCAGCTCTTATTCCCCTTCAGGGTTTAGGGGTAAATATATAGAAACATCTCTTACTCCCCTTTAGGGGTTGGGGGTAAAAACAAAACAAACATCTCTTATTCCCCTTTAGGGGTTAGGGGTTTAAATATTATAAAATGGCTGTAGTAGTAATTCTGCCCAAACAAGGGCAATCAGTAGAGAGTTGTATCATTGGAGAAATCAAGAAAAAAGGTGATGCAGTAAATAAAGGTGATATTCTTTTCACTTATGAAACAGATAAAGCATCATTTGAAGAAGTTTCACCCGAAGATGGAGTTGTTCTTGAATGTTTTTATAACGAAGGTGACGAAGTTGAAGTTTTATTGGATATGATGGTAATTGGGCAAGCTGGTGAATCATTTGCTTCACTATTGAATAATGCGCCAGCAGTTGTGGCTGAAGAGCCAAAAACCAATAGCCAAGAAATTGAATCGGTAAAAGTTGAAGTTATTGCACCAACACTAAACGCGAAACCCGAAACACAAAATTCTTCGAGTTTTGTTTCTCCTCGTGCAAAAGCATTGGCCGAAAAAGAAGCTATTGATGCTTCGCAATTGGCTGGTACTGGACCAAAAGGTCGCATTATTGAAAAAGATGTACTGGCAGCCATTGCCGATCGTCCAAAATTAACTCCTCTGGCGAAACAAATTGCTACAATCGAAGGCGTTCAACCTCAGGGTGCTGGTTCAGGTCTTGCTGGAACTGCAAAAGCTGCTGATTTATTACCTCCACCTGTCAATACAGTTTATGGCGTAGATTATGCCGACCAAAAATTGTCAAATATGCGTAAACTCATTGCGAAAGCAATGCACTCTTCGCTACAAAATTCGGCACAATTAACTCACCATTTGGGAGCAGATGCACGTAAAATTCAAGCCTTGCGTAAAAAAGCAAAGAAAGCATTCGAGGCTGGAACTTTATCAGCTAATTTAACCATTAACGATTTTGTTTGTTTTGCAGTAATCAAAGCTTTGAAGAAATTCCCAAATGCAAACTCACATTTCTTGGGTGATTCAATGCGTTTGTTTAATAAAGTTCATCTTGGATTGGCTGTGGATACAGAACGAGGATTGATGGTTCCTGCTGTTCGTAATGCAGATGATTTATCAATTATCGGGCTTTCAAATCAATTCAAAGAAATTGCAGCCAATTGTAAAAAAGGTTCTATTTCACCAGAATTATTGTCCGCTGAGGCTGCTACATTTACCGTTTCAAATCTTGGAGCGTATGGTGTTGAAATGTTTACTCCAGTTATTAACTTGCCACAATCGGCCATTTTGGGTGTAAACACCATTGTACCACGTCCAAAAGATTTAGGTGATGGCGTTTATGCTTTTGTTCCATATATTGGCTTGAGTTTGACTTATGATCATCGTGCATTAGATGGTGGCGAAGCAACAAGATTCTTGAAACAGATTGCCATTGAGATAGAAACATTGGAGGTGGATTTATAGACCAGACCTTCCCCCTAACGCCCTGAAGGGGGAAAAGAGAAAGAACCCCTAACCATTAAAAGGGAATTAGATTAGTTCAGTCTCTTATATCGGGCAATAACTTTTTAAGAAATAATATCTTAGTTTCAAATAAAAACAACAAATAATACTAACCAAAATTCCCCCTTTAGGGGGTTAGGGGGCAAATATATGTACGACTTAATAATAATCGGTGGTGGTCCTGCCGGATATGTAGCTGCAGAACGTGCAGGTCATAAAGGACTTAAAGTAATTTTATTTGAGAAAAAAAGCATGGGTGGTGTATGTTTGAACGAAGGTTGCATCCCCACTAAAACTATGCTTTACTCAGCTAAAACTTACGAAAATGCATTGCACGGAGATAAATATGGCGTGTATGGCGACAATATCCGTTTCGATTATGGAAAAATAGTTGCTCGCAAAAATAAAGTTGTGAAGAAATTGGTTGCTGGTGTTGAAGGTAAAATGAAGATGCACCACGTAACTGTAGTCAAAGGCGAAGCCATGATTCAGGGACGTAGCTCCAAAGGCGTTGAAGTAAGTTGTGCTGGAGAATCATACTTAGGCGCTAATCTATTAATATGTACAGGTTCAGAAGCCTTTGTACCACCAATTCCTGGATTAGCAGAAGCTGGAGATATTATTCTTACCAACCGTGAAATACTTGACTTGAAAGAACAACCCAAATCATTAGTTGTGATTGGTGGTGGAGTTATCGGGATGGAATTTGCAAGTTTTTACAACAGTTTGGGGTCAAAGGTAACCATCGTTGAAATGCTTCCTGAGATTTTAGGAAACAATGATGCAGAGATTTCGGCCATGATGCGCGACATTTACGGCAAAAAAGGAATTGAATTCAATTTGAACGCCAAAGTGGTGAAAATTGATGGGAATAAAGTCATTTATGAAAAAGACGGTCAAACTTCTATTGTTGAAGGCGATAAAATATTAGTTAGTGTTGGTCGCCGACCTATTACTAAGGGCTTTGGATTAGAAAACTTGAATGTAGAATTATTCAAAGGTGGCATCAAAACTGACGAAAAAATGCGTACCAACGTACCTAATGTTTTTGCGGCAGGCGATGTTACAGGATTTTCATTATTGGCACATACTGCCAGTCGCGAGGGCGAAGTGGTAGTGAATAATTTGTTAGGTCGCAATGATATTATGCGTTACAATGCAATTCCAGGGGTTGTATACACTAATCCTGAAGTATCAAGCGTTGGCGAAACAGAAGAATCGGCCAAAGCAAAGGGAATCGATTTCAAAGTAGCAAAATTACCAATGGCTTATGCAGGTAGGTTTGTAGCTGAAAATGAAGGTGGAAGCGGAATTTGCAAAGTGTTGGTAGGTGCTAAATATGGTGAAATTATTGGAGTTCACATGTTGGGAAATCCAAGTAGTGAAATGATCTTCGGAGCTTGTCTGGCTATTGAACAAGAAATGACATTGACCGAAATGGAAGAAGTGGTTTTCCCCCACCCGACCGTAAGCGAGATATTTAAAGAAACGATATTTGCGTTTTAGTTGCCCCTAACCCCTAAAGGGGAATTATGCAAGTACATTTTTATGAACTTAATAGACAAAAAAATAAAATAATATCAACAATCAATGCTAACTTCTAACTCCCCTTTAGGGGTTGGGGGTTATTATAAACAATTAATACTAACTTCTCTTTTCCCCCTTTAGGGGTTAGGGGTAATATTATAATAAAATGCCAAAAGTACAATTCATTGATCCATCAGAATCTCGCAAAGCAAGTTTTGTGGAATTCACTCCCATTCCTGTAAACCAATATCAAAAAACGGTAAAAGACGAAAAAGGTAATTTTACCAACGAAGAGTTTAAAACCATTTATCATGATATGGTTTTGATTCGTGAGTTCGAAACCATGTTGAACCAGATTAAAATTACTGGTGCATACAACGGAACTTCGTACAATCATCCTGGTCCAGCTCACTTGTCTATCGGACAAGAATCGGCAGCAGTTGGTATGGCTTGGTCATTAACTGTTGACGACTTTATCTTCGGTAGCCACCGTTCACACGGCGAAATCCTTGCCAAAGGAATGTCGGCTATTCACAAATCAGACGATAAATTCTTGATGGACGTAATGGAAACGTTCTTCGACGGAATCGTTCTTAATGTCGTAAAAAAAGATTTTACAGGAACTACCAAAGATTTAGCTCGTCGCTTCTTAGTTTATGGAACATTGGCCGAAATCTTTGCTCGCGAAACTGGTTTTAACCGTGGTTTAGGTGGCTCGATGCACGCATTCTTTACGCCATTCGGTGTTTATCCAAACAACGCTCTTGTAGGTGGTTCGGGTGATATTGCTGTTGGTGCTGCATTATACAAAAAAGTAAACCGCAAACCAGGGATGGTAGTTGCCAATATTGGAGATGCTTCTATGGCTTGTGGTCCGGTTTGGGAAGGTATCAACTTTGCTTCTATGGATCAGTTCCGCGAATTGTGGGAAGGTGATATGAAAGGTGGACTTCCAGTGATTATCAATATTATGAACAATCAGTACGGAATGGGCGGTCAAACCAAAGGTGAAACCATGGGTTATGACATTGCTGCTCGTATTGGTGCTGGTGTAAATCCAGAACAAATGCACGCTGAGCGAGTTGACGGTTACAATCCATTGGCTGTAATCGATGCTTACCGACGCAAACGTGTTATTCTTGAAGAGAAAAAAGGACCAGTTTTATTGGACGTACTTACCTATCGTTATAGCGGTCACTCGCCTTCTGATGCTTCATCTTATCGTTCGAAAGAAGAAGTAGAAGCATGGGAAAACCAAGATTGTATTGCAAGTTTTGGTAAGCAATTAATTGAGGCAAAAGAAGCTACACAAGCTGATCTTGATGCCACTTGGGCTGATATCAAAACATTGGTTTTCGATATGTTTATCAAAGCTATCGACCCTGTTATTTCTCCATTAATGACCAATCCACAAAAAATTGGTGATATGATGTTCTCGAATGGTTCGGTAGATTCATTCTCGACAGCTAAACCAGATGTTTTGATGCCATTGGCTGATAATTCACGCGTAAAGAAAATTGCTGCTAAAGAACGTTTTGCTTTTGACGCGGATGGAAAACCATTCTCAAAAATGAAACAATTCCAGTTGCGCGACGGTATTTTTGAAGCGATGATGGATCGTTTCTACAAAGATGCTTCATTGGTAGCTTACGGTGAAGAAAACCGTGATTGGGGTGGTGCATTTGCTGTTTATGGCGGTATGACTGAGGCTCTTCCTTACCACCGTTTGTTCAACTCACCAATTGCTGAAGCTTCTATCGTTGGTACTGCCATTGGTTATGCCATGTGTGGTGGACGTGTAGTTCCTGAAATTATGTATTGTGATTTCTTGGGCCGATGTGGTGATGAGGTTTTCAATCAAATGCCTAAATGGCAATCGATGAGTGGTAATGTATTGAAAATGCCTATTACTTTACGTGTTTCAGTAGGTTCAAAATACGGTGCACAACACTCACAAGACTGGACTTCATTGGTTACTCAAATCCCAGGATTGAAAGTTTGTTTCCCTGTAACTCCTTATGATGCAAAAGGTTTGATGAATTCAGCGTTACAAGGAACTGACCCTGTGGTTTATTTTGAAAGTCAACGTATTTACGAAATTGGGGAACAATTCCACAAAGGTGGCGTACCCGAAGGTTATTACGAAATTCCATTTGGCGAGCCTGATGTAAAACGTGAAGGTAAAGATTTGACTATTCTTACAGTTGGTCATACACTTTATCCTGCTTTGAATGCAGCCAAAGAGTTGGAAGAAAAATATGGCATGTCAGCTGAAGTTATCGATGCTCGTTCATTGGTTCCTTTCAATTACGAACAAGTAATTGAATCGGTTAAAAAGACAGGAAAAATCATTATTGCAGGTGATGCTTGTGCTCGTGGTTCGTTCTTGAACGATTTTGCAGCTAATATTAGCACACTTTGTTTCGACTATCTTGACGCTCCGGTTTGTGTATTGGGATCACGTAACTGGATAACTCCAGCTTACGAATTAGAAGATTCCTTCTTCGCACAACCAAGCTGGTTCCTTGATATCATCAACGAACGCATTCAACCTTTGGCAGGATATATTTCTGGTCAAAACTTTACGGATGCTGAGTTTATCAGAAGATCGAAATTAGGAGTATAAAACCCCAACCCCTAAGGGGAACTTTAAGAAGATCAACAAGGCACTAATGGCACTAACTTTTGTAAGTCTAAGTGTGGTTAGTGCCTTATTAATAAATAGTCAATAAAATTTCATTTGATTATATTGATATTTTATAAAATAAATACCAATATAAATAGCTTATAATGTTAGGTTTAATAAACAAAAAGTTGTATCTTAGATGCTGAAACTAATCTAAAATTAATACATAAACTTATGGAAAATCCAGCCAGCATTAAGTTATTTGAATCGAAAAAGATTCGTACTCATTGGGATGAAAATGAAGAGAAATGGTATTTCTCAGTGATTGATGTAGTAGAAGTACTCACCGATAGTTCTAACCCAAGAGATTATTGGTTTAAAATGAAGTTGAGAGTAAAATCAGAAGACGGAGTTGAACTGTCGACAATTTGTCGACAGTTGAAATTGAAAGCAAACGATGGAAAAATGAGGGAAACAGACGTTGCAGATACAAAGTCACTGTTTCGTATCATTCAATCCATTCCTTCACCCAAAGCTGAGCCATTTAAACAATGGTTGGCAAAAGTAGGTTACGAACGGATGCAGGAAATGCAAGATCCGGCACAAAGTTTAGACCGAGCACGTACTAACTGGCAGAAATTGGGGCGTAGCGAAAAGTGGATTCAGCAACGCATGACGGGTCAGGAAACCCGAAATAAGCTGACTGATTATTGGAAAGAAGCCGGAATAAAAGAACAGGATGAATTTGCATTGTTGACTAATATCATTCATCAGGAATGGACTGATTTAACGGTAAAACAACATAAAGAACTGAAAAACTTAAAGTCGCAAAACCTTCGCGACCACATGAGCGAGGCAGAATTAATTTTCACGGCATTAGCAGAACTTTCCACCCGACAGATTGCTGAAACAGATGAAGCAAAAGGATTGAGAGAAAATGCTAAAGCAAGCAAAAAAGGTGGATCAGTAGCCAAAAATGCTCGTAAAGAATTAGAATCAAAAACTGGTAAAAGCGTTATAACAGGCGAGAACTTCTTGCCACCAACAAAAGAGAAAAAGAAATTAGAAGAATAAATCAATTTCACCTTAAATCAAAATCAACACAATGAAGAAATTAATTTTCCT
>JBBRHJ010000077.1:0-13355 GCA_038222885.1 Bacteroidales bacterium
TTAGGTGGCTATAGCGACAGGGTTCCACCTCTTCCCATTCCGAACAGAGAAGTTAAGCCTGTCCACGTCGATGGTACTGCCGCAAGGTGGGAGAGTAGATAGCCGCCAATTTTTAAATCCCTTCTTCAACTTTATTGTTGGGGAAGGGATTTTTTTTTCGTAATTATACATTCTATGCGACTCCCAAATTATAAATTTTCTCCCCGATCAATCATTATTGTTTCCAAAGAATTAATTTTACACTTTTAATACTCTATCTTTGTCTTTTAGAAATATTAAAATCTAATTATGCTATTGTTGTAAATATCTTATCTTTCATTTCTCAAAAAAACTATGAAGAAAATAGAGTCTTATTTTTATGTTATTTTACTATTAACAGTTCTTACAGCTTGTAATGATGCTGTGGAATCTCCTTATTCAACAATAGATTTTAAGCAAGTTGCTACTGAACAGGGAGTTGGCCGTGCTTCAGCTATATCCTTTGTTATTGGTGATAATGCTTATATTGGTTTGGGACGAAATGTTTCAAGAAATCCTGCTTTGAATGACTTATGGGAGTTTAATTCCGTTAGCAGTATTTGGACAAAAAAAGAAGATTTCCCCGGTAAAGCAAGGGTTAATGCTATAGCTGAAGTGGTTAGTGGAGAGGGTTTTGTTGGACTTGGTTATGATTCAGATTTTGGCGCTTATCAGAAAGGTGGAGCACAACTTAAAGACTTTTGGAGTTATAATCCTATCAACGATAGTTGGACACAAAGAGCTGCTTTGCCAAGTGAGTATTCTACTGCTTGTGTGAGTTTTGTTGTAGGTACAGATATTTATGTTGGCTTAGGATTTAATGGCTGGGGTTTTAAAAATGAGATGTGGAAGTATAATACACTAACTGATTCATGGTCGCAATTAAAAAACAGTAAATTGGATTCTCGTGCAGGTGCGGTAGCTTGCAGTAATGGAAAGCAGATTTTTATTGGAACTGGCTATAATACAACTAATATAAATGATTGGTGGGCTTATTCCACTGATAATGATAGTTGGAAAAAATGCCGTAGTTTCCCTGATGGTGGTAGGCAACTTGCAGTAGCTATGTGTGCTTCTGATAGATTCTTTGTAGCAACTGGTCGACATTTTGGAGGGGATATTACTGACGGTTTTCTTTATGATGATGTTTTGGAATACGATAGTAATAAGGATTGTTGGTATAGAAGAGGAATGTTGCCAGGTGGTGGAAGAGAGAATGCCTTAAGCTTTAGTATAAACGGTACTTGCTATATTGGGTTTGGAGAAAACGACAAAGGAGTACTGAATGACTTATGGAGTTTTAAAGTAAATTAGCATGGGAGAAGTAGTTTTAGGCAAAGGAACAGGCTTAGGCAATTGCTCTATTCAATGATTTTACTAACTCTTAAAGCTTACAAAAAACAAAAAAACCAAACCCTTCAAAATCTTCAAATTCCAAACTCTTTAATTGATTTTAATTTCCTCTTGCTTTGAATGCCAAAGCATACATACGCATTTGTTTTACCATAGCAACTAACCCATTGGAACGAGTAGGAGAGAGGTGTTCTTTCAGTCCAATTTTGTCTATAAAATAAAGTTCAGTTTCTAAAATTTCATCAGGTGTGTGATTTGTCATTACTTGTATCAATAGAGAAACAATACCTTTTACTAATATTGCATCACTTTCGCCTTGGTAAATCACTTTACCATCTTTCATTTCTGCATTAAGCCACACACGACTTTGGCAACCTTCAATAATATTTTGTGGTGTTTTATGTTTCTCGTCCAATGGTTCTAATGAATTACCTAAATCAATCAGTAATCCATATTTATCCATCCAATCGTCAAATTGACCGAATTCTTCTACTATTTCATCTTGTAATGTTTGAATGCTCATCTTTATATGGGTTCTTAAAAGCGGTTTATATTAGTTTTATTTAGTTTTAGGATAGCATTAAAACAACTCGTTTCAATGACTCTATAAATATATCTATTTCTTCTTTTGTGTTGTAGAATGAAAAAGATGCTCTCACTGTTCCAGGAATTTCTAAAGAATCAATTAATGGTTGAGCACAATGATGTCCTGTCCGAACTGCTATTCCAAGTTTATCAAGTAACATTCCAATATCGTAAGGGTGAATACTGCCTACAAGAAAAGAAATAACTGCACTTTTATCCGTTGCCGTTCCAATAATTCTCATATTCTCTATCTCCATTAGACGATTTGTGGCATATTCAGTAAGTTCCTGTTCATAAGTTGCTATATTATCCAAACCAATGTTTTGAATGTATCGTATAGCCTCTGCCAATGCTGTTGAACCAATATAATCAGGTGTTCCTGCTTCAAACTTGTAGGGCAGTTCATTATAAGTGGTTTTGTCAAAACTAACGGTAGAAATCATCTCACCTCCACCTTGATAAGGTGGGATTGCATTGAGCCATTTTTCTTTTCCAAATAAAACACCTACGCCAGTAGGACCATAAATCTTATGTGCAGAAAATACGTAGAAATCAGCGTTTAAGGCAGTAACATTTACTGCAATATGCGGAACGGCTTGAGCGCCATCTATCAATACTGGAACATCGTGTTCATGGGCTATCTTAATTATTTCCTCAACTGGATTAACTGTTCCCAATACATTAGAAACATGTGTTACTGAAACTATTTTTGTACGTTCATTGAGTAATTGTTTATATACTTCCAAATCAAGCTCTCCCTTTTCATTCATTGGAATAACCCGAAGTTTCATAGCCTTTCGTTCACAAAGCATTTGCCATGGAACAATGTTTGAATGATGTTCCATAACAGAAACGATGACTTCATCACCAGCCTTACAGAATTCTTCACCATAAGAAAATGCCACTAAATTGATAGCCTCGGTAGCTCCACGTGTGAAAATGATCTCTTCTCTTTTGTTTGCATTTAGAAAGTTTGCAACAGTTTCGCGAGCAGCCTCGTGTGCTTCGGTTGCTTTCTGGCTTAAGTAATGAACTCCACGATGTATATTAGCATTCAAATGGTAATAGCCATCTCGCATTTTCTCAACAACGCATGTAGGTTTTTGGGTTGTGGCGCCATTATCAAAATATATGAGAGGTTTATTGTAAATCTTATCTTGTAGGATAGGGAAATCCGCCCTTATTTGTTTTATTTGTTCAGTGTTCATGTTTATGGAAACATTTGAAGATACATTTTGTTTGCAAATGTACGATTTTTTTGTACTAATTCTAAATCTAATACCAATTGCACAAGTAATTTAGTCCAATTTCGACCTTGCCTTCACAGAGAAGTGCTACTAATTGTACTATTTGGTTGAATGCAATCCACAGATGGAATTTGCAATCGACATTAACAACAGTGCGTATTTAAAATAGATTGGACTGTTTTAAATGTACAGTCGGCATAATTAACGATTCCATCATCTTGTAAGTATTTTATATTGAGTTGTAATAGCATTAGTGTTTAAATCAATCATCTCATAATAAAAAAATGAGTCCATTACGGAAATAGTGTGAACTCAAAATCAGTAATTTCTTTGTTTGATAAAAAAGACATTTCCTTTCTTATTATTTCATCAAAATCTTTTCGGTAATTGTTTCTTCATCCGAAACAATTTTCACCACATATACTTTTTTGCTATCAAGTTCAAAATTTTCGATTGCATTGGGCTGAATTTTGCGTTGGGCAACTTTGCGGCCAGTAAGATCAAAAATATTGATTTCTGCTTGTTTAGTTCCTGCGTAACCCACATTCAATATGTTTCCTAACCCATCTTGCAGCTTTTCGACTCATTTCAGTTAAATCCATGTAAATACGGTCTTTTTAATATAGTAAAAGTATGATATAATCAGTTTTTTCTGATGTTATTTTCTGTAAGTGTCTGAAAACCAGAATAACGTTATTTCTCAACTTCATTTGTAGTGCTCAGGGGGGTATTGACAATCCGTGAATTATGTGTTTACTTTGCAAGCATGTATTTCAAAATCTCCATACACAAAAATCTCGAGACCAAAGAGCTTAGCGGCTATTATCGTTTGGTAGAAAATTACGGTAATCACAACAGTAATGTTTGTGTACGCACGATTTTGATTGCCGGATTTTTGGATGAATTAAATTCTGATCAATTAAATTTGATACAGTAGATTCTCACTTCCAACGTTTCTAATAGTGCTAATGTAATGTTTGAATTACCGGTAAGTGATGATTTGGTTGTTTTGGATTCTGTTGAACGGTTCTACAACAGGATGGTAACCGAGAAACGTATTGATGTTCCTCAAAAAGAGCCAGCATACACCCCAAATCCAAGTGGCAAAGATTATCAGCGTATCGATGTCAACAGTATCAGAAACAAGAACGTTCGGTAGATTGGTGCTGAGCGGCTTTGTTCTCAGGCTATTCGCAAATTAAGTGTTTCAGTATTTTTGGAGCAGCAAGGTTGGATTGACTCTGACATACGTTTAGCTATGACCCATATCATTTGCCGTGCTGTATATCCGGCCGGCGAATTAAAAACATCCCTGTGGATAAAAGAGAATTCCGCCGTATGTGAAGTAACTGGTTTTGAAAAAGAGAAAATAACCAAAGACCCTTTGTATGAAATGAGCACCAAACTCTACAAGGAGAAAGATGCCTTGGAACAATTTCTTTCGGTTCGCACCAATGAATTATTTGACTTTGAAGACAGAATCATGCTTTATGACCTGACAAATACTTATCTTGAGGATAAAAAAATGGCGCATTTGCACCTAGGATTGTTGGCTTATTGGGTGGTAAATACTATTAGACATCAACTCAAAAAAGAAAAAATTTGTAGTGCTCAAATAAGAATTCCGAGATTGGCAAACAGCTTATTATCAGCATATTCTTCCGAAATTGAAGCAAAGTGGGTTAATACTAACCTTCAGTAATCGACTTTTTTGTTTCGAATTTTAGCAAGATATAAAACGAAGAAAACAGCAGTTATCTGTTTTTAGATGACTGCTGTTTGTTAGAATTGATTCAAAGGGTGATTCTTAAAAACAAAGAATTTCAGAGTATTCTGTCCCCAATTTCTTTTACTCTATCCTACCAGTTCTTTCATTTTTAGGTTCTATCTTGAGTGGATTCTTTGAAATTTCGGCATGTATTATTCTGTTTTGATAAATATCGCAAGCCATGTAAATAGCTTGACGAAATGAGTCTTCTGATGCTACATTTTTCCCCGCCAAATCGTAAGCGGTGCCATGTGCAGGTGAGGTGCGAATAACCGATAAACCTGCTGTAAAATTTACGCCACTTTCCATCGATACAGTTTTGAATGGTATCAAACCTTGATCGTGGTACATAGCCAAAACGCCATCGTATTTATTGAATTGTCCTGAACCGAAAAAGCCGTCGGCAGGGAAAGGACCTACACATACAATACCCTGTTTTTCAGCTTCTTTAAGTGCAGGAATAATTATACTTTGTTCTTCATCGCCTATCACACCTTCGTCGCCAGCATGTGGATTTAAGCCCAATACAGCTATTCGAGGTCGGATAATCGAAAAATCTGTTTTTAAAGATTTATTGAAAACCAACAATTTTTGAACAATTAATTTAGTAGTTAGTTTAGCAGCTATTTCATCCACTGGAATATGACCAGTAACCACTGCTACCCGCATTACATCGTTGATTAATAGCATCAAAGCTGGAGTTCCAGTTCCAAAGTTTTCCTCTAGATACTCGGTATGTCCTGGGAAATGAAAATCGGCGGATTGAATATTTTTTTTGTTGATAGGAGCGGTAATTAAAGCGTCTAAACTACCCTTCTTTAAGTCCGAAACAGCTTGTTCCAATGCACTAAACGCAGCTTTTCCTGCCTCGGGAGTCGAACGTCCTAATTCTACTTTTAAATCATCTTCTGCACAATCGATGATATTAATTTTCTTCGGATTTAACTCTTCTACCGTGTTGATAATATTCAGATTTACAGCCTGCAAATCAAGGTGTTTACGATAAAAAGATGCAGCTTTAGTCGATCCGTATATTACTGGTACAAAGGCTTCAAGTACCCTGATGTCGGATAGTGTTTTGAGTATTATCTCGTAACCGATACCGTTTACATCTCCGTGAGTGATGCCTATAACTATTCTTTCTTTTTCCATTTTTCTATTTTGTTTCTTTTTTATCGGCAACGACCGATACTTCATCAATAGCATTGATTTCCTGTGGCAATTTAGCAGAGAAAACAACAGCTTCGAGTCGGCGAATTGGATTTCGTTTTTTGTGACCGGGCGCAAAAACAAATACTTCCATGGTAATTACTCGTTGGTTTATTTCGTCTAATCGGGTATGGCTGTAAAATGGTCCACCCATGGCAGCTCCTTTCATCATTCGCCACAAACCTCTTAATTCAGCACAATATCCTTTATTTACCCAGATTTCATTGAAAGTTGGTTGAGCCCACTTTAACTCTGTTCCCATATATGAACCAGCTATTTCCCCCGGAAGATTGGCCTTCATTACCGAATCGCGTTTAGCAATCAGAAATTCTTTGGTAAAAGTTTTTTTATCGGTATAAGGGTACGAATAAATAACGATATTCTGATTCACTCCGGCTTGCTCATTGGTGAGCCAATAAAAATCTTTTTTTATGGTGGCCTTGCTTATCCCTTGTGGGATATCAATCTGAATACCAAAAAGTTTTTCGATTTCGGCTTTGTTTGTTTGGTTGATATAATTCTTGTTAAATGCGATAGTGCGTTCGCGTTCTAATTTAATGTAATAATCTAAAATATTTTTCCCATATTGCTTAATGGTTGCTTCGAATGAGGAATCGCTTGGTGCAACTATCCTAACTATAGCCTGCGGTGCAGCCCATTTGTCTTTGCCATAAGTGATTTTAGGACTTGTATATTTATTAGAAATCTCAGTAATTAAAAGATTTCTTGAAGGTTTTAATACGTCAGTAAATTCCAAAGCTGTACATTGATGCAAATCCATCACTGGTTCGGGTTGAGGTAAATCGTTCATATCGCTGTTCAATAAATCAACCAAAGTTCTACCAGTAGGTAATTTCCACAAGGAATCTTCCATTACCACGAGTATTTCGTACTGCGAACCTGTTACCGAGGGTAAAGTATATCCAGTATTAAAACAAGAGCTTAACAACAATATTACAAAGGAAAAAGCGGAAAGTTTCTTTCCAAAATTAAGAACATTCGTGGATGGTTTCATGGTTACAAATTTATAAGAGTTTGAAGATTTGAAATTTTAAGATTTGAAGATTTGAAAATTGTTTGTCATCACATTTTTAGATTATAACTCGAACTCAACTATTGGCACATTAGCACATTCACTTATTGGCACATTTTCCCCCCGGCTACTCGGTCCCTTGTCTACTCGTTTCCTATTTTGCCTTCGCCTCTGCCTAATCTTACTACTTCACCGATTTTATACTAAAAAACGACAATACAGACGACATCAATCTGTTACGTTCTTTTTCCGATTGTATGGTTTCGAAAGGAAAGCCAAACGAACAAGTTTTATATTGTCCCCAATACGCAACTCCTGCACTCAGATTTGAATCAGAATATCTACAAATTGTCAAAGCTCCATTGGCTGCTGGTTCAATAGCATCTGTCGATTCTACAAAATATGAAACCTCGTTCGGCTCAGTAAATAGTTGTATATCAGCTTTGTCAAATTGAGTATAAGTTGAATTTAGCATTTTTACTTGTGATCCCAGAATAGAGTTTTTAGATTTGAACTTAAATTTAAGGATATTCTCCATAAAAATTCTTTCTTCGGTATTGATATAATTTTCTTTATAAAAATCCGATCCAATAAAAGCACCACTAATTAAGAGGTTTCCACCACCCAAACAGTATTTTGACAAATGTTGTTGCAAAGCTAATGGAAATGTTTTAAATTTCAGTTCTTTTTTTACAATTCCAATATTTGTTTGCTTTTGTTTACCCAGAATTAAATCCACCATTTTGTAATTAATCAAATTCACTTCGCCCTCCAAGACCGATGCTAAACTACAGGAAATAAATGAATATCCAGCAGATTTTATAGATTTTCCATGTAGATAAGGGTAATCAAAGCTATTTCCGGCAATAACTTTTGTTTCATAATTTGAATAGCTCGCTCCAAAACCTGGATTTTCGTCGGTTAACCAAGGTTTTGTCCGATCGAATTCAAATTGTTTTCCAATAAATGAATAATCGTTCAGATAAGGAACGCCAGGATCTTCATCGAAATAAAAACCGCCTGTTTTTGGATCTACTACCTTACTTGTAGGTGCGGATGTTCTATCGAAACCGTTCACAATTAACACTTCTGGTTTATTGTTATTCACCTTGCAAACTGATATAATTTCGGAAGGAAAACTTTCTCCTCCCAAATTAGTAGCTGTTATTTTAAAACTGTAAATTTTTCCAGGTTGAATTTCAATGATAACTCGATTGTTTTTTATAACGACACCATTATTGAATCCGGCTCCATCGACACGAGTATATAAAACATAGGCCTCTGATTTTGCAGTCGGTTCCAGGCTGTCAATACTTGCTTTCCAGCTGAGTTCTATCTTGTTTTTGTCGATAAATTTGCTCCTCATATTGCTAACTGGTAATGGCTGAACAATATATGGAGTTCCTGAATTAAAACACATGTACTTCAACATGCCTTTATAAATAGCCCTACTTACCGTGAAGCGGAAACTAGGATCCAAACCATAACGCATATCAGCAAAATTTTGGTGAGACAGTATTTCGAGCAACATGGTTGGAACTTCTGGAACACGGGATTCGTTATAAGACTTGTTCCACAATCCTCTGCGTGTCCACTCCGGTGCAAAAACTTTGCGTATATCATCCACAATTTGAGTTTGAATCAAGTCGGTCAATTCCCGAGCTGTCCAGCGTGAGTATTTGTTTTCGTACGCACTTTTTCCGTCATTATTGCTAACGGTGTAAATCCCTAATGTTCCGATTATTGAGTCGTTATAGGTTGTGCCTGCATCACTGTGAAAAGCAAAAGCCATATCAATGGGGACTCCCAAGCCAGCTTTTTGTGCTAAAACAGATGAACCACCAGCTAAATAATTAACCCACAAAGCTCTCGATTGAAAATCATCTGTATAGTCGTTTGCCCCTTTATTTTTGCTGTAAATACTGTCAGGCATTCCCGCCCATTGCAACCAATATCGGGCAGCTTCGGTGTAACGTGGATATCCGCTTGTAGTAGGTGGATATAAATTAATAGGTACTATTTTACTGTTTTCGTAATTTGTACTATCAGAACTTTTAAAATTTGGAATTGTGCCATCTTCATTTGGATAACGAGCAATATTTCCTGAACCACCACCAATTTTCACCGCATCTGCTGTTACATATTTATTGCCAAAATCGCTATAATTCGATAATACGACCTTGAAATGTTTATTTCTACCTTTATCAAAATTGAAATATCCTAAAAATAACCAAGTTCCACCATTCATGGTTTGGTTCACTTTAAAATCAGTTTGTCCTCCCCGATGATAAACAGTATAACGAGCATCTGGACAGCTATTTTCTACTGTTTTGTATGAAACATAAACTCCATAATAGCCTTCTTCAGGAATGGACGGAATCCATTCTGCATAACTTAATTCGTCATCATCATCAATGGTTTGAGCGCTTTTATATGTTCCCATACTAAAAGGATTTTCACCTTGTGTATAGATTTTTTTAGGATTCGCAAATCCACCCTCCATAGATATCCAGTTTTTTCGGTCGGTGGATTCGTGATACCTGCTGTGATTATCTTCATCGTCATTGTCAATAATCAATTCGTGATGTTGCGTATCGCGTTCACGAGGTAGAAGTACAGTAGCGCCAGCATTTTCAAGCATTGGAACCAAATAAGGTAAGACGTAAGATTGTGTATATAAATCTTCTACCGTTTGAAAAAGTGTAGCTCTTTGCCAAATCCATCGTCCTTCTTTTTGATTGTAATATCTGCCATGACTTTGCCAAAGTGCGATATGACGGTTTTCCAAGCCATTTTTTATGGTAATGGGCTTTGATAAGTTAGTCAACAAAGGTAATTGAGCCGATGAAGTTTTAAAAAGTCTTAGTTGATCAAAGTCTTTTTCACGATAAAAATTAGGAATAAGCTCCTGGATTGACATTTTATCAGATATGCAAAGAATAGAATATCCAGGAAATTTCTCTTTGAGAATCTTTCCCAACATGTCATAAATGCGTTTTACATTCTCGGGTCGTAACGGGATTTGCGATAAATTTTCGGATACCTTGATGACTAAACTTTTGCTTTTAGCATCTGCTTCAATATTTTCAACCTTGACTCTACCGACAGAAGCGTATTTATTAGAAATAGCTGTAAGAGAATCATTTAATTGTTTGTCAAGTATATTTTGAGCTTGTAAATTAAAACTGATAAAACAAACTAATATTACTATGTTTAATATCTTCATTCTTATTTCTGTAAAGTGTTTATTAGAATCTTATTGTTAAATGCAATCCAATCGAAGTTCCAAGGGTCTGATTTTCTTTCGCTAGCGATATCGCTGTGTCTTAATAAGTATTTTATTTTATATTTGGCATTCAATTGATTTACCAGATCAACAAGTGCATTTGTTTGTTCCTCAGTTGGAGACTCGATATAGGAAGTTACGAGCTCTATCCCGATTGAATATTTATTCACAGCGGTTCTGCCATCGGGTAAACAACTTTTTCCAGCGTGGGATGCAATGTTTTTATCATCTACCAGTTGATAAATTCTTCCATTGCGACCGATTAAGTAATGTGGACTTACTCTGTACCTTCTGAATTGTTTGATAATCAAATCAATATCGTAAATGTCTCCACCTGAATCATTAAAAACAGAATGTATAATAATAACATCAATAGTGCGGTTTGGCATTTCACGATAGCCAAAGTTTATCTTTTTATCAGTAATTTTTGTTGTGTTTTGAGCATCTATTGTATTATAGCTAAAACTCAAAACTAGAATTAATATGCAATAAGTTCGAATTATTTTATCATATCTCATCTTCAATCATTTTTTTTATATCCCCAATTTGCCATTCGTTAAGCATATATGTTCCAACTGCTGGACCAAAATAGAATCTAAAAAGTACCGCATTCCCTTTTATTATTGATGAAACCATGTCTTTGTTTAATGGAATTGAAAACTTCTCTTCATACCAGTTCCTGGTTGTTGTTTCAGAAGCGTTAATAGTGTTTACTTTGGTACTGTCATTTGTTGTAGTGTTAGTTGTGCTAGTTAAAGTAGATGTCTTATATTCAGTGTTTTTCTTGTCAATTAACAATTCATAGATTTGTCCATTCGCTTTCAAGAATGCTTTATTCTCTAAATCAAAAGTACCTGAATATCGATTAATGACAAAATATGCTACGAATTCTTCATTATTTTCTATCTGGATACGTTGAAAAATTACTTTCACGCTACCAACATTAGACTTACTGTCAATAGAATTGAGATATTGAGAAACTGAGATCGTTTTCCGTCCAGTAAACTCATCATTGAGTTTGGAATAATATGAATGATTCACAAATGAACAAGATACTATTGAACTAACAATTGATAAAACAATTAAAACACGAATAAGATTTTTCATAAAGTTTTATTTTATAAGTACTATTACATTAAAAGTCCATTGATATACATCCAAACAATATAGCGAACAAATTTACCAGCTAACATAGAAATGGCAACTACCCACCATCTACAACGAAAATATCCCGAAGCAACTGCGATTATATCACCAACTCCCGGTAGGAAAGAGAAAAAGGCAAACCAGTCGCCATATTTATTCATCTTATCGGTGAATTTATCTAGCTTTTCCTTTTTTATTCTCAGGTATTTTTCTATCCATTCTATTTTACCCAAATGTCCTAGATAATAGCAACTCATACCTCCGAGCCAATTACCTGCAGTGGCTACGAATACACATGTCCAAGCATCTAAACCACCAAAAACCATGCCTGTGAACACCACTTCGGAACTGAAAGGAACGACTGTTGCAGCTAAAAATGAGGCTATAAAAAGCCCCAAATAACCTAATCCGATTAATCCGGTCATCTAATATTCATATAAACATTGGTTATTAAGTAAGAAAAATTGATAAATATAAAAATGTAAAAAAGGATAGCGTAAAATCCTCGTGGTTTCAAAGTGAGTGGATGTGCTATAAGTATGGAGCCAGTAAGTGCTACAATTAGCATAAACTCTAAATACATATTTTTGAAAATCAGCGAAAACACGAACGAGAAAATGAAAAGCAACAATTGAAAATTAATTTTTGCTCGTGTATGTAACGAATCTCCTTGTAAATTAAACATCAATCCGACTAATCCAATTGTGAAAACTATAAGCAAAGAAATCAAGTAAATAAGGTGAATTGTGTCGCCGAAATCGATCGAAAAACCGAATTGCATTTCATCGAATAAACCATTTCTCCAATTCATGTCGGGTTGTAAAAAATATCGAACGGCAATATACAGAATCCAAGGACTCAAAGTTCCGATGATGGAGGCCAACCAAGTGCGAAATGAAAAGCTTTGTAAAGCCATGAACCCAAACCAACAAACTGGTATGATTAAAATTATTGGTTCGATAAATAAGCTGCCAACTCCAATGAAAAAACTGCCCAAAAAAGCTTGTTCAGAAGCCTCTTTGTTCCTAAACATATCGAAAAATACAAAGAATGAACCAATTATCAAACTGATAGTGAAATGTAAACTAACTAAAACGTGCGTTTCTTTCCAAACGCTCACCAACATCAAATAAATGATTACGGGCATAAAAGTTCGGGTGCGAATAATCGTGAATCGGTTATTGAGTTGTAAAATCATCAAGGCATTCATACCACAAATTAGAAATACTGCAATATTCAGTGAAAGACTGGATTTCAGAATATTATCGAGTATTGAAGAAAGAACTGAGTCGGATGAATGAGATGGGTTTACATCTAAAAAAATAAAAACGATGCTCCAAATGACGAAGGTAATACTGAAAATAATTACCGATAAGGTTGGAGTTGGATTTATAAGTTGTTTTATCGATACTTTCATATACTCTTTTCCGATATCAAATTTTTAAATGTAAATATCTTCTGAATAAAAGACTTCTACAAAAGTAAACATTCCTTGTTATAAACGAAAACAAGTACAGAATAAATATGAATTATCTGTACTTGTTTAACTTCATT
Source organism: Bacteroidales bacterium (assembly GCA_038222885.1). Classification (GTDB taxonomy): domain Bacteria; phylum Bacteroidota; class Bacteroidia; order Bacteroidales; family Paludibacteraceae; genus Paludibacter. The sequence continues at coordinate 13,200 of JBBRHJ010000077.1, forward strand.
TGTTTTTAAAATCTAACTGGTTATCTGCTTAGAGAAAGTTGCTGATTTATTTAACACTAAATATTGATTTAATATATCATTAAGACTCTCAGGTGCTATCGACTATCAGATTAAACCCATTATTAATAAGGTATGTGGAGATTTAATCCCTATTTA
>JBBRHJ010000078.1:0-13290 GCA_038222885.1 Bacteroidales bacterium
AGAACAAATATCGAAATAGAAACAGCCATTAAACAAATTGTTGACGAAGCATTAAGTTCCGATAAAGTAATTGATATTTTCGAAGCAGCTGGGATTGAAAAACCCGAAATATCAGGATTGGAAGTTCTTTCAGATGAATTCCTTCAGGAAGTAAAAGGAATGAAGCATAAAAATTTGGCGTTGGAATTATTAAAGAAATTGCTGAATGATGAAATAAAAATACGCTTAAAAACAAATTTAGTAAAGAGTAAAAAATTATTGGAGATGTTAGAAGGTGCAATAAAACGCTACCAAAACAACTTATTGACAACAGCTGAAATAATTCAGGAACTCATCAATATTGCAAAAGAAATTAAAGAAGCCGACAAAGAAGGTGAACGATTAGGATTATCAAAAGATGAAGTTGCTTTTTATAATGCGCTAGAAATAAACGACAGTGCTGTAAAAGTATTGGGCGATGACCAATTAAAACAAATTGCCAGAGAAATTACAGATAAAGTCAGAGCAAATGCAACAATAGACTGGACAATAAGGGAAAGTGCAAGAGCAAAATTAATGGTATTGGTAAAACGGACACTCACTAAATGGGGCTATCCACCCGATAAGCAAGCCAAAGCTATTGCTACCGTTTTGAAACAAGCCGAGCTTATGGCAGATTTCTTTATCAATGAATAAACCCATAAGAAAGGGATTAAACGCAAAAAAAACAAAAGAACCACAGCAAGTGAATGTTTGGCCTTTGTTTGCCGTAGCGTATAGTCTAACGTTTATTGTTCGGCACAGCCCCTGTTCCCCTGCTGGCGCACGCTGGCGCGGATTTGTAATCCGTGCCAATTAGAAACAAAGCTAACTTCCTTTATAATAGAAAAATACAATTAACTCTAAATTAGAACCAAGAAAGAAGAGTCGAAAATCCAAGTTCAAAAATCCAGAGGGGGGCTATTTTATATCCTTTTCGGTTGTAAGTTGGATTGATGCTCTAACTCGAAGTGAGTACAAAGATATTTTAGTTAATAACTTGGCATATTGTCAACAAAAATAAAGGACTCGATATTTTTGCATGCTGTGTGATGTCCAATCATGTACATTTGATAATTCAAGCACAAGAAAGGTTTCTTTTAGAAAATATACGTTTAGAGTAGGGTAAATCAATAAGAAATTAGCAAAAAAAACTGTCAGTTGATTTAAAATTGTAATTTTGCAGTTTAACGACAATTCATTTCCACAATTCAAGACAGACCAGAAGAAATGACAAAAGCAAAAATATCTATACGATTTTTCGATGACCGTGAAGTGCGTGCTGTTTGGAATGACGAAAATGCGAAATGGTGGTTCTCTGTTTTAGATATTGTTGCTGTGCTAACTGACCAGAATGATTATACTAAAACACGTAATTATTGGAAATATCTAAAAGCTAAGCTAAAAAAAGAAAATAGTCAAGTGGTTAGTATCACTACCCAGTTCAAACTCCTAGCTCCCGACGGAAAACTTCGTTTAGCCGACATGTTGGATTATGAAGGAATAATTGTATTGGGTAAAGAATTTCCAGCAAAAAAAGCCAACCGATTTATCGAATGGTTTACATACAGCGATGAAAGTATAGATGGGAAAAGTAAAACAAAAGCTTATGCTTTATTTGAAAGTTCATTTATAAACAGCATTGAAGTTGGAACTACAAAAGGTTTGCAACAAATTCACGCTTATTTGTTTGGAGGACTATATGATTTTGCGGGACAAATAAGACAGAAAAATATCTCAAAAAGCGGTTTTCAATTTGCTGTATCACGGTTTTTGGGTGAAACTTTGAAACAAATTGAAGAAATGCCCGAAACTACATTTGAAGAAATTGTAGACAAGTATGTTGAAATGAACATTGCCCACCCATTTATGGAAGGAAATGGCAGAAGTACCCGAATCTGGTTAGATTTAATTCTTAAAAATCGACTAAACAAATGTGTTGATTGGAGTAAAATTGGGAAAAAAGTTTATATGAACGCCATGATTCAAAGTCCGCTAAACAGTATTGTTTTAAAAAAGCTTATAGAAAGCAGTTTGACTGACAAAATAAATGACCGTGAAATGTTTATGAAAGGAATTGATTACTCGTATTATTACGAAGAAAACGACTGAGAAAATTTTGAGCTAAACGTCTACCCATAATACATTGGAATTCGTGCGATCGTGGAACGAGACTCCCCATTATAATATCGGGATCTTCGACGCAGCATGAAGTCCCTGTTGAGCTACATTCCCCTTTTAGAGGACAGATTCAACCCCCGCTGGCGCGGATTTGTAATCGTGCCAATTAGAAGCAAAGCTAAGTTCCTTTATAATAGAAAAATATAATTAACTTTAAATTAAAACCAAGAAAGATGAGTCGAAAATACAAGTTCAAAAATCTAGTGGGGGGCTATTTTATATCCTTTTCGGTTGTAAGTTGGATTGATGCTCTAACTAGAAGTGAGCACAAAGATATATATTCATCAAAATCCTGTTGAGGAAGGGTTAGTGTTTCGGACAGAAGACTATCGATATAGTAGTGCGTGCGATTTTGCAGGAGAAAACGGAATGCTGGATATATTAGTGATTGAATCGTGGCATGGTCAAAAGTGTTGATAACTAATGTGTTATTGGCACGGATTGCAAATCCGCGCCAGCTGCGATAGTATAAGAGATTGTCCGTAGGACATTAAAATCCATAGTATGTATTTGCACATCTGATTGATTTCCCGTAGGGAATAAACCTATTTATCCACTATGTGGAATCGTATTATGGTATTGAACCTTTTTTATTGATATTGATTCCCTACGGGAAAAATAATATAGTAAAACCCAAATCCTTAACTAAACGACATTGAATCGTTTATTGTTCGGGCAGCAGAAGTTTTATACGCTACGAAGAACGAAGAATTTAATAGAATAAAAATATTTATGACAAACTCAAAAGAAAATTTAATTTCTGAATTAGAAAATAGTTTGGAGGACCAATCATTTGTAAAAATGAGTTTGGGGAATTATAAGGGCGAAGAACTTGATTTAAAAGCAGTTTTCATTAAATTGGTCAAAATTAAAAATCTTTCAAAACTAAGTTTCACTTACAGATATAAAACAAAAGATATTGTAAAAAACTATTCGTTTGAAGAAGCAAATGCACTTTTCAGAGGCTTAATTATTAAAGATGGATTCAGAGTCGCAACCCTATTTACTTTAAATTTTGATTTAACTTTAGAAGTCACAAAAACTGAAGATTATAAGCTAAATAAAAGTAAACCTGCTCACGATGTACTTCCCTCCATGGACCATAACAAGCAGAAGAATAGAAAAATTGAAGCCACAGGGAAACAATATCTCCAAGAACTTAAAATAACCGACAATGAAGGGAATGTTTATAAACATGCGCAAGATAAATTTAAACAAATCAATCATTATATAGAAATTCTTAGCACATTACTGAAAAAACTACCAGCAAGAGAACTTACAAATGTGGTAGATATGGGTGCCGGAAAAGGCTATCTAACATTTGCATTATATGACTATTTGACGAATACGCTCAACATACCCGCAAACATTACTGGTGTTGAGTATCGCCAAGATCTTGTGAACCTATGCAATACTGTTGCAAAGAATTCAAATTTCAATCAACTTTCTTTTGTAAAAGGCAGCATTGAAGAATACACAAATCCGGATATCAATGTATTAATTGCGCTGCATGCTTGCGACACAGCCACCGATGATGCCATAGCAAAAGGGATTAATAATAATGCAGATTTGATTGTGGTTGCACCTTGTTGTCATAAACAAATTAGGAGAGAGATGGAAAAGAGTAAGGTCAATAATGAATTAGACTTTTTACTCAAACACGGTATATTTTTGGAGCGTCAAGCAGAAATGGTTACAGATGGCATTAGAGCTCTGATTCTAGAATATTTTGGTTATGCTACCAAGGTATTTGAATTTATTTCAGATGCACATACACCAAAAAATGTTTTAATTGTTGGATTGAAAAAGCGCTCTATTTCAGATTTAGAAAAAGAATGTATTTTAAACAAGATCAAAGAAACTAAGGCTTATTTCGGTATTACATATCATCATTTAGAAAAAACAATGGGCTTAATTGATGATGAAAAAAATAAAGAATAGCCATTAGGGACATAGTATTAAGGCTGCTTTAAAGCTTTAGTTTATATCTTATAGGATTCGTTCTGTTGTTAAAAGCTCCGTTCTTAGTAGCGTATAGTCAATCGTTTATTGTTCGGCATAACCCCCGCTGGCGCTGATTTGTAATCCGTGCCAATTAGACACAAAGCTAACTTCCTTTTTAATAGCAAAATACAATTAACTCTAAATTATAACCAAGAAAAATGAGTCGAAAATACAAGTCCAAAGATCCAGAGGGGTCTATTTTATATCCTTTTCGGTTGTAAGTTGGGTTGATGCTCTAACTCGAAGTGAGTACAAAGATATTTTAGTTAATAACTTGGCATATTGTCAACAAAATAAAGGACTTGATATTTTTGCATGCTGTGTGATGTCCAATTATGTACATTTGATAATTCGAGCACAAGAAGGGTTTGTTTTAGAAAATATACTTCGGGACTTTAAGAAGTTTAAAAGCAAGGCTATCATAACGGCAATTAAAGAAAACCCAGTTGAAAGTAGGCGAGAATGGTTATTGCAGCAGTTGAAATCAAAAGATGGTAATACATTCTGGCAGGGAGATAATCATCCTATTGAGTTGTGGATTAATGAAGTTATTGACCAGAAATTAAGCTACATACATCAAAATCATGTTGAGGAAGGGTTAGTGTTTCGGGCAGAGGATTATCGTTACAGCAGTGCTTGTGATTATGCAGGAGAAAACGGAATGTTGGATATATTGGTGATTGAATCTTGGCATGGTCAAAAGTATTGATAACTAAAGTGTAATTGGCACGATTTGCAAATTCGCGCCAGCTGTCGGCTAGCCTTGGTCGTTAGCGGTAATAAAAAACTAACAAACAATGACAATTAGATTGAATAAAAATATAATACTATTTCAATTAAAATAATTATGATAGAACCTAAAATTCCTGAAAACGAAATTGAAAGATTAGAAAATCTTAAATCTTATGCAATTTTGGATACTCTTCCTGAAAAAGAATATGACGAAATTACATATCTTGCATCTCAAATTTGTGGTACGCCGATTTCTCTTATTAGTTTAATTGACGAAAATAGACAATGGTTTAAATCACATCCTGGATTGCAAGTAACAGAAACACCCAAGGAATATGCTTTCTGTGCTCATGCTATAAACGACCAAGATAAAATATTAATCGTCCCCGATTCAAGAATTGATGACCGATTTCATGACAATCCATTAGTAACAGGTAATCCTTTTGTAATTTTTTATGCTGGTATTCCATTGGTTACATCCAACGGATATGCATTGGGAACACTTTGTGTAATAGATAATGTAGCAAGAGAATTAGATGAATCGCAAATTAGGTCTTTAAAAGCCTTATCCAATCAATTAGTTAAATTATTGGAATTAAGAATTTCACTTATTGAATTAAGCAAATCAGAACAAAAGTTGAAAGAATTAAATGCTACAAAAGATAAACTTTTTTCAATAATTGGACATGATTTGCGCGGACCTATTGGTAGTTTCAAAACGTTGATTGAATTATTGGTCTCTGATTATGATTTATCTGATACAAAAAGCCTAATTGACATTTTACAAATAATTCAAAAGACAGCAAATTCAACTTATGATTTATTGGAAAACCTTTTAGCGTGGGCAGAATCACAACGAAATGAAATTAAATATACACCAGAAGAATTTGAAGTAAACGAAATCATTACATCAATTATTGATTTATTTACAGAATTAATTCAAAATAAGGGAATTAATATTATTGTCAATGTTCGGGAAAACACAAAAGTTATTGCAGATAAAAATATGTTAATGACAATTTTACGTAATTTGATTTCTAATGCAATCAAATTTACCCCAACCGGTAAACAAATTCAAATTATTTCGGAGATAAATGACAAGGAACATATTATAACAATAAAAGATGAAGGCATTGGAATTTCGTCTGAAAATTTATTAAAACTATTTAAAAACACAGAACATTTGACTACTTATGGAACTAATGGAGAGAAAGGTAGTGGCTTAGGTCTTTTATTATGCAAAGATTTTATTGAAAAGCATAATGGAAAAATTTGGGTAGAAAGTGAATTGGATAAGGGTAGTGCTTTTATATTTACTATACCAAGAATAGTTTTAGAGACAACAAATTGATTAACAGATGAAAAATACCTGTAACATGTGCTTGAACACACGCTGGTGCGAATTTTTATCCCCTGTTTGCCGTACCGTATAGTCAATCGTTTATTGTTCGGCATAGCGTCATCGCCCCGAGATAGCTATCGGGGTCGAAGATAAAAGGAAGTCACCAGACTTCCATATTCAAATATAATATTAAAAGCGGAGCTTTTATTTCAACTACGAAATAGCGATGTCGCTATGCCGAACAGCGGACTGCAGAAGTTTTATACGCTACGAGAAACGATGATTGCATTTTACAACAATTAAAAGTTTGTTTGTTACAGATTTTTTAGCCAAAACTAAACAAATCTGTTTACTTTATTGTATCTTTGTTGAAAATAAATTTACAACATGAACTCAAACATTAGCATAATCAAAGGTATTCATCCTGGTTTAATCTTGGAAAGAGAATTGAAAAATAGAAAATTACCGAAAGGTACTTTCGCTCTATCAATCAATGAATTTCCACAAACCATAGCCACAATTACCAAAGGAAAGCGACGAATGAATCCTGCTTTATCGTTGAAAATAGAGCATGCATTAGGTTTGGAAGAAGGTTATTTTATGGTTCTTCAAGCTTATTGTGACATCGCTCAAGAGAAGAAAAAATTATCGGCAAATTATCATCCAGATTTATCCAAACTTCGTTCTGTTGTATTTTGGGACACAGAAATGAAACTTATAGACTGGAAAAAAAACAAATTAGCTGTAATATATCGTATTTTTGAACGTGGCAACGAACAGGAAATTCAAGAGATAATTCGTTTTTACGGCAAAGAGAATGTTGTAAATTCCCTCAGGGAAAGGACAGAGACAAGTAAAGTAATTGAAGAAAATATTGTCAAATACCTACAATAATATGGCAAAGCCATTGCACTATGATTCAGTAAGCAACTTGTTACTTTTAACACTTCAAGATTTGATGAAAACTTCCGTTTTCGACAATTTTAGGTTAGTAGGTGGTACGTCATTGAGCTTACAATTAGGTCATCGTCAATCGATTGACATAGATTTATTCACAGACTGCTTCTATGAATCCATTGATTTTAAGGCAATTGATGATTATTTGAGATTACATTATCCGTATGTGGATACTTTTGTGACTGACATTGTAGGAATGGGCAAATCTTATTATATCGGTAAATCTAAAAATGACTGTATTAAGTTAGATTTATTCTATACCGATCCGTTTATTCGACCGAGTTTAGAACTTGACGGACTGCGATTGGCTTCACTTGAAGAAATTACAGCAATGAAAATAGATGTAGTATCTAGAAGTGGAAGAAAGAAAGATTTTTGGGATATACATGAATTAATGGAGTTATTTTCAATCAAAAAAATGATTCAATTACACGAAGAACGATATCCTTATTCTCATGACAGACAAGAAATTGTCTTTAATTTTACTAGTTTCGAGAAAGCTGACACTGATTTTGATCCAATTTGTCTTCGTAATAAATACTGGGAGATTATTAAATTAGATTTGATTGAAGCGGTACAACAAGTATCATAATCAATCAACAGTTTAACGACAAAAACAGGCCAATTTGAATCATTCGGAGTTCGGTTGGCAGGCACGTTTTCACGATCATATTATTCGTAAGCAAGAATATTTGTAGTGCTCAAATCGGAATTCAGAGAGTGCAAACTACTGATTAGCAATAAATTATTTCTAAATTAAAGCAAAACTGGGTAAAAAAAAGAGGATATCCCGAATATTTATAATTCATGAACGTCCTCTTTTTTATGTGATTAAAAACAATACTTTATTCCATCAAATTCGTAAAAGAATACGTTCGTCCATCAAAAAGTCCTTTATCGCTCAATTTTAATTTGGGGATAACTAATAAGGACATAAAAGCAATGGTCATAAATGGCGATTGAAGTGTAGAACCCATCGCTTTTACCATGCTGTCTACTTTTTCGTATTGTGCAGCAATCACCTCGCCCGCTTCGGCCGACATTAAACCTGCAACTGGTAAAGGCAAAATATTCAACTCATCACCATCACAAGCTAAGATTCCTCCTTTAGAGTCAATAAGATGATTAATGGCTGAAATAATTTCAGCATCGGACGTGCCAACTGCTACAATATTATGACTATCGTGCGAAACAGTGGACGCCAAAGCTCCTCGTTTTAAACCAATATTTTTGATAAAACCTATGGCAGGTTTTGTCTCCCGATAGCGATTGTAAACCACTAATTTTAATACATCCTGATCAATATCCGAAACTAAATTTCCATGTTCAATTTTAGGTACGACCAATTGGCTGTGCGTAAATAATTGTCCATCATCTACCAAAATAACTTTGAGTTTATTACCTGTTGGTACTACTTTAAGATCCTCTAAATTCAATTTATCTGCCTGAAAATTATTGATTAATTCGGTCGGAATATAGCTGTCGAAAAGTGCTTTATTGTTCTCAGCCACTTTTACTCCTTTGATATAAGTTTGTTTTACTTCCAAAGTTTCCAAATCCTTCACCACCACAAAATCAGCATCATCGCCTACTTGCAATAAACCTACATCGAGTTTGTAATGCTGAATTGGAATCAGTGAGCAAATTCGTAACACCTGCAACGGATCGTAACCCTGATTGATTGCTCTGCGAGCCAAAGTATTGATATGTCCATTTTTCAATAAATCATCCGGATGTTTATCGTCCGAACAAAACATGATATTTTCTTTATGATTTTTCAGTAGTGGCAACAGCGTATCAAAGTTTTTAGCTGCACTTCCCTCCCTAATTTGCACCTTCATGCCCAATTTCAACTTGGCTTCTGCATCATCTATCGTCATACATTCGTGATCGGTAGTGATACCAGCCGCAGCATAAACTTTCAAGTCATCACCTTGAATTTCAGGCGCGTGACCATCAATGGGTTTTTTATGTCGCTGAGCCGCTTTAAGTTTTTGCATCACTTCTTCATCATTCTCCACAACTCCTGTGTAATTCATCATTTCAGCTAAAAAATGAATATCGTCACGCTGCAAAAGTAGATCCACATCATGGGCATTAATCACAGCACCAGCCGAATCGAACTCTGTAGCCGGAACGCAAGATGGAGCACCAAAATAAAACTTCAAAGGAGCGTGTTTGGCATTTTCTATCATATAATCCACTCCTGGAATACCACAAACATTGGCTATTTCGTGTGGATCGCAAACACAAGCCACCGTACCAAAACCCACGCTTTGTCGAGCAAATTCCGATGGCAGCATCATTGAACTTTCGATATGAATATGAGCATCCACAAATCCAGGAATAATATACTGATTTTCAACATCCTCAGAATATTCAATTTGTGTAATTTTTGAATCCTTAAAATGTAAAATCCCTTTTTTTATTGTTTGATTTATAACATCAACTATAAATCCGGATATAGTTCTTTCATCCATAGTTTTGTAGTATTTCTTGTTTTAATATTCAGAATGGAATGGAAATGTTTTAAACCGACACCTTCGCTTTGAACGAAAGGGTCGGTGAATTTTGAGCTAAAGGTTGAGTAGATTCTCAATTAAATTTAACTCCAGTAATTTCTTCTGAGAATTTCCAGAGTTTAGGTGCATCTTCTTCATTATAAGCAGATTTATCGGGCTGTACTACCACAGGATATCCTTTCATTTCTTTGTTGCCATCTGGGCCATAATATTCGCCACCTTTAACAGCAGCGTCCACTGCAGCTCGTATTTCGGGTAAAGCTCCCATCGATGCAGGTTGCACAAACAAACCAAAAAGTGGTTTCAAAATAGTCAATAACCATTTGCCACTCATATTATTAAATAGATTTGTGTTCGATACTCCAGGGTGAGCCGCAACAGCTATTGCATCTATTTTTTGTTCTTCAAAATACTTCTGCAATTGTGAAGTAAATAAAAGATTTTCCAATTTTGAACGGCCATAAGCTTTCATTGGTGAATAATCTTTACCTTCATCGTAAAGTAAATTGCTGAAATCCATTTTGCCTTGTCGGTGAGCTATACTGCTTACATTCACCACTCTTGCTTTGGGCGTTGTGCGAATTATATCCATCAAAAGTCCAGTAAGTGCAAAATGTGCAAAGTGATTCGTAGCTTGTTGACCCTCTATACCATCTTTGGATTTACCATAAGGAGTCATCATTATTCCAGCATTATTCAACAACACATCCAATTGTTGATACGATTTCTTGTACTCTTCAACAAAAGCCTTAACTGACGATAAATCATTCAAATCGAGATTCATAACAGTAATATCAGCAGTTTTATTCTCACTGATTATCTGTTTTTTTGCCTCTTCGCCCTTGCTCGTTGTTCTACATGCCAAAACGACTTTTGCACCCTTCGATGCAAAAGCTTTTACAGCTTCGTAACCTAATCCACTATTACCACCTGTTACAATTATTGTTTTGCCTTTTAATGAAGGCATATTGTTTATTGTCCAATTATTATTCATATTGTTTTAAATATTAAGTTTTTATGATTGATTTTAAATTGTAATAAAAATACATCTATGACATTTACTTAGTTAAACAAAAGTAATATAGAAAAGTTGAAAAACATAAAAGAATAATACAAAAAAGGCTTTCTCGTTTGTTTTTGAGAGAGCCTTTAATGAAATTAAGAAGAATATTACATTCTCATTTTAATCAACACATTCTTTAATTTGTTTTCTTATAACTCAAAACCGCCCAAGTATTAAAGAAAATCGCAAAACTAATTAATGCAATTAATTCATTCATCATTTGCAAAGGGTTACTTCCTTTTAAATAAACCGATCTCATTACAAACATGAAATGCTTCAGAGGATTAAATGCTGCTATCCACTTCGCCCATTCTGGCATACTGTCGATGGGCGTGTATAAACCACTTAACATGATAAACAGCAACATAAAGAAAAACACTATAAACATGGCCTGTTGAAGTGTTGATGAATAGTTGGAAATTACAATTCCTAATCCTGAAACTATCAATATATAAATAGCCGAGAACAAATAAATAGTAGAAAAATATCCTGCTGGAATTAATCCGTAGACTGCCCAAGCCACAAAAAAACCAATCGTTACAACTATAAATCCAATCACCCAGAAAGGAATTAATTTGGCTAAAATAAATGTTGTTTTAGGCACGGGACTCACGTTAATCTGCTCCATGGTTCCCAATTCTTTTTCGAAAACAATGGATATTGCTGGAAGAAATCCGCTTAGTAGAGTTAAAATCATAACTAACAATGCAGGCACCATAAATACTCGATAATTCAATTGTGGATTGAAACGATACTGATTATCAATCTGTATAGAAGTTAAAGCACTGCTTTCAATCGATGTAGGCATTAATTTTTGAATAATTTCAGCATTGAAATCTTTCACAATACTTACAAGATAAGTTAATCCGAGACCAGCTTTCATCCCATTTACAGCATTGGCCGAAATCATTACTTTTCCACCTTGACGGTTGATAAGGTCTTTTTCAAAATTAGCCGGAATCTCTAAAATCAAATCTGACTCATTCTTCTCTATGCTTTTCAAGGCTTTTTTATAATCAGATGAGACATCGGTCAGTTTAAAATAACTCGACGAGACTATTTTCTGCGTAAGTTGCTGAGAATATGTTGAATGGTCATTATCAACAACACTCAAATTCAGATTCTTTATTTCGTAACTGGCCGCCCATGGAAATATCAACAACACCATAAACGGAAATGCTATAATCATTCTCGGAAGAAATGGATTCCGAAGAATTTGCTTGAATTCTTTTTTTAATAAGTATTTTATCATAGTTAATTAAATAACCTTCAACCCCTAAAACAGGAGTAAGAAGTATTAGTATCGAAAATATTTAAACTCTATTTTAAAAATAATCTGAGCGACAAAAGTAACAAAGTTCCCTTTTGGGGTTACTCCAACCTTATTTTAAATTTTTTCAAACTCACTGCAATCAAAACCACGCACATCAAAATCAATATTCCTACTTCCTTTTGAACCGATGCAATTCCCAAGCCTTTAATCATAATAGACTTTACAGCAATGATATACCATTTAGCTGGAATAATATTTGACAGCCATTGTAATGGCCAAGGCATATTTTCTATCGGAAAAATCATACCTGAAAGTAACATCACAGGAATCATCAAGGCCATCCCCGATATCAACATGGCGGCTTGCTGCGAATCTGTCAAAGTTGAAACCAACATTCCCAACGAAAGTGAAACTAGAATATAGAGGAACGAAATAAAAATCAAACTCATCAAACTACCTGCTATTGGCACTTTCAACACATAAACCGACAACAATATAATGGTAGCAAAATTGATAAATGACAACACAAAATAGGGTGTAATTTTGGAAAGTATTGAATATATCGGCTTCATTGGAGAAACAAGTAATATTTCCATTGTTCCCATTTCTTTTTCGCGAACTATGGCTATCGAAGTCATCATTGCACAAATAAGAATCATAATCATACCCAACACTCCTGGAACAAAATTGAAAGCCCCAATCATTTGAGGGTTGTAAAGCATCTTAGCTTCGGGAGTAATTTGATATGGATTCTCATTTGCTCCCATTAATTCTTGTTGGTACGAACCAATAATATTGTTGGCATAAAAAGTAAAGGATGTTGCAGCATTAGGGTCGGTGGCATCGGCAATCAGCTGAATATGAGCTTTTCCGGTTTGATGTAACTTTTCTCCAAAATTTTCCTCAAAAACCATTATCATTTTTGCTTTAGAATCGCGAAAAACAGATTGAATCTCATCAGTACTATGAATCTGAACTACAACATCGAAGTAAGCACTTGCATTCATTTTTTCTATAATTCTAGCACTTGCTTCATCGTTTGTAGGAACGAGAACAGCCACTTCGGTATTTTTCACTTCTGTTGTAAGTGCAAATCCAAATAAAATTATCTGAATTATTGGCATCAAAAGCAATATCATCATCGTAGTTTTGTCACGCAGAATATGATAAAATTCCTTACGTATAAATGATAGTAACT
>JBBRHJ010000079.1:0-13180 GCA_038222885.1 Bacteroidales bacterium
AAAACTTGTCCTAATAAATCTTTGCTTTGTGCTTCTTTGGTTCCTAAAGTTGCAGAACCAACTAAATTTACCAATCCTCCAAGACTTGCTTTGTCTAGTTTTTCTTGTGCAAAGACTTTGGGTAAAACTCCACGGAGCGAATGATTGTCTTTTTCAATGGCATCCATAGCATCGTCAATGTCTTTGCCAATGGTTGGTAGAGTTGCTCTGCCTTGAATCCATTTCCAACGTGATGAAGGTGGAACATAGAAAACTTTTTCAGCTATATATTCATTCTTATCTTCTGGATCAGCACCTTCGCTAATTTGAGCAACTAAATTTTGATATTGTTCTTCAAAAGCGTCGGAAATATATTTCAAGAAAATCAAACCTAAAACAACATGTTTGTATTCAGCCGCATCCATGTTCTTACGTAGTTTGTCAGCTGCTTTCCAAAGTTTTTTTTCGAGTGGTTCTTCTTGTTCTATTTTTGCTGTCTTAGCCATTATTCTTATATGTTTTCAAGTTAGATTGCAAAGTTACTTTTTTTAAGTCAATTGACAATTATTGACTTTGTCAATCTTTATTTCTTTCGATATGTTTAGTCAAACTCTCTATGCAGGGAGTCTGTCTTTTCTTTTTTTTCTCGGCTTGCTGCTAAAACGACCAAGGCTAGCCGTCCACCGCCTTCATCACAGTTAAACGGAAAACGCTGCTTTCCATATTATATTTGAATCTGCAAGCTGAATACTTGCTTCTAAGCTTGAAAAATCAGTACGCAATGTCGAAAAAAAACGCTGCAACACGCTACACAAAGAGAAAGTTTGCTGCTGAAACATTACATTTTATTCACTACTTTTCGTCCCTCAAAATTAATTAAAAGAAATTAACTTCCAAGCTTTTACGACAAATATTTAACGAGCTAGCGAAAATGGCGAATATAGCCTAGAATTTTAAACCTAACAGATTTTTGAAATCTGTTAGGTTTTGTACATATTACCCTGTGGCTGTTTTAGTAGAGATGCGGCATGCCACGTCTCTACATACCACATCACTCGTGCGGCAGCATTGGATATTGACTTAATTACAAACCACAGGATTCAATCAGGCGGCAGCGAAGGTTTGATGGACGAACTTATTCTTTTACCAATTTGATGGAATAAAGTATAGATTATATTCACATAAAAAAGAGGATATTCATGAATAAGATATATTCAGGACATCCTCTTTTTTTGAAGAATAAATTGTCAGGTTCTTATGTTTTTTTAAAGCCTATTTCATTGAATAACAGCTTTTTCACTATTGTCTTTTACTTTTAAAGCTACTATTTCCGCTCCTGCTTTTGCATAATCGTAAGTGAGCGTGTAGGTTTGCTTTCCAGTACTAAACTCATTGCTGTGAATTACTAAGTCCACAGAGTTTTTCCCTGCTTGTCTTAATGATTTTAAATCGAACGACACATAACCCCATTTGTCATAGTTCGGAAAATCAGAATTAGCATTGTGTCTGAATTCTAAATGAATTTTTCCATCGGTGTAAGTTTTAGCATTATCACTCACTAAATTAATGTAATGAGTTTTGTTGTAGCCCGGATATGCAAACTCAACATTAAGAAAATCGCTCCCAATCCAAATTCGTTCAATGTGTATTGCATCATTACCAATACTGTCCTCAGTAGCAGGTGTTATGCTGAAAATACCTTTTGTAAGTACCTCATACACATCATTTATCCTAATGTCGTGCTTGTACTCGGCACCAGCTGCTTTGTTCGATAAAATACTGTAATTCAGGATAACCCGCTGACCATCTTTGGGACGATAATATGAAATCGCTGACGAAGCAGTACGCAGACGAGTTTGATTGTCTAAAACGAAATTAAATGTGGTTTCTTGCTTAGGGTTGTCTACCGTTGCAAAATTAACTAAATAATCAATTGCAACATCTTCGTCTTCGTGATCTTTGCAGGACCATAAAAATGGAATAACTAATAAAAATAAAAAAAACTTTTTCATACTTGTGATAATTGATAATTGTTAGTAAAAAATATTTTTAGTCTCTCGATAATACAATTGACTTTTTGTATTTCGTATTATTTGTCTTTATCAGACAGTAACAAGACGATTAATTAGAATATAATGTTGCATGACCTGAGCTAATTTTGTGTTAAGAATTTCAAAAATATTGTTAGAATCCCCAATTTGATTGTTGTTTCATCCTTTCAGCAACTAGATTCATATTTTCAAATGATTAATTTTTCATTTTTTAGGATAGACAAAGGCAGTCAACTTATTTTTTTTATATATATTTGCATGTTGTGCCATAATGCACAATTTCTGTAAAGATTAGCCATGCAATTTTCCGAGATATTTGGACAACACAATATAAAAAAACGATTAATCCGCACTGTAACCGAGCAGCGGATTCCACATGCACAACTTTTTTTTGGAGCCGAGGGAATTGGAAAATTAGCCTTGGCTATTGCTTATGCCCAATTTATATGTTGCGAAAACAAGCGTGATACTGATTCTTGTGGCGTTTGTCCTTCTTGTGTTAAATATCGAAAATTAGCACATCCCGATCTTCATTTTGTTTTCCCAGTTATCAAACCGCAGGGCAAAAGTTCGGTGGTTTGTGATGATTTTATTGCTGAATTTCGCGCTAGTATTATTGAAACTCCCTATTTAGGAGTGAACGATTGGTTTGCTAAAATATCTGGAGATGCTAAGCAAGGAATGATTTATGCCAATGAAAGTCAAGAGATTATACGTAAACTCAACCTAAAAACTTATGAGTCGGAGTATAAAATAATGATTATTTGGCTGCCCGAAAAGATGAATAATACTTGTGCAAACAAATTGCTCAAAATACTGGAAGAACCACCTGCAAAAACACTTTTTCTGATGGTTTCTAACTCGCCAGACGAAATAATTACCACCATTTTATCACGTACGCAACACATTAAAATCCCTTCGCTCTCCGTAGATGATATTGTATTGGCACTGTTGAAAAATTCCGAGTTGGAAATTTCTCAGCAAGTTGCGGTTGATATTGCTCGTATTTCTGATGGAAGTTATTTGTCTGCCTTGTCTATTTTGAGTCAGGATGATGAAAATAAACTCAATTTTGAACGGTTTGTGTTGATTATGCGTTTGGCTTGGCAAGTTGGTAATCGAAAAGATCATGCTTCGCTCAAAACTTTAAAAAAATGGTCGGACGATATGGCTGCGGCGAGCATTGGCCGAGAGCGGCAGAAGAATTTCCTGTCGTACGCACAACACATGGTTCGCGAGAATTTCATTATGAATATACAACAACCTGAATTAAACTACCTTACAAGTTACGAAGAAGATTTTTCCACTAAATTTTCAGCTTTTATTCATGAGCGGAATGTGGAAGATTTAATGAAGGAATTTGCATTGGCCGAAAGACATATTGAGCAAAACGTGAATGCTAAAATGGTGTTTTTCGATTTAGTTCTCAAAATTATAATGCTTTTGAAACGATAAATTTCTAATAAATAAATGTTTTTTCTTAATCAATATACACCGATGGGCAACAACTCCCATCAACTTAAAACAAACAAAGACCAATGGAACAAACCCTAAATAGCGGCGGTTGCAGCATGTCGAGCAAAGGCTCTTGCTGTAATTCACGACAAAAACTCAGCGTACACGATTGGCTGTCCGACTTACCCGAAACAATTAAAGATACAGATTTTGTGGAAGTTCAGTTTAAAAATACGCGTAAATCATATTTCCTAAATAGCACCAAAATTTCACTCGAAAAGGGTGATATTGTTGCGGTAGAATCTTCACCAGGTCATGATATTGGTGCAGTTACACTCGTAGGAAGATTGGTTTTGCTACAAATGCAAAAGAATAATTTTGATCCTACTAAGTTAGAGGTTAAAAGAGTATACCGCAAAGCCAAAGATACTGATATCGAAAAATTTAACGATTCGAAGGGCAAAGAGCAAGTAACAATGATTAAGGCTCGCCAGATTGCTGAAAGTCTAAAATTGAATATGAAAATCGGTGATGTAGAATTTCAGGGCGATGGAAATAAGGCGATTTTCTATTATATAGCCGACGAAAGGGTCGATTTCAGACAATTAATCAAGGTTTTTGCCGAGACTTTCAGGGTTCGTATTGAGATGAAACAAATAGGTGCTCGACAAGAAGCTGGACGCATCGGTGGTATTGGATCGTGTGGGCGTGAGCTATGTTGCTCAGGTTGGTTGACGAATTTCAACTCAGTATCAACTACTTCGGCACGCACACAAGATATTTCGCTCAATCCCCAAAAATTAGCAGGACAATGCGGAAAACTCAAATGTTGTATGAATTACGAGGTCGATTCATATACAGATGCCCTCAAAGATTTTCCCTCGAAAGAATTACAGCTCGAAACAAGAGATAATGTTTTTTATTATTTCAAAGCAGATGTTTTCAAAGGTTTAATTTCCTATTCTACTTCACCTACTTTTGGCGCTAATATACAGACCATCAGTACTGATAGAGCCAAAGAAGTGATTTCGATGAATAAAAGAGGTATTAAGCCCGATTTGCTTGAAGAAATAGTTGATAATAGTGACAAACCTGTTCCTATCGATTACGAAAACGTTGTGGGTCAGGACAGTTTGACGCGTTTTGATACTGCGAAAAAACATACCGCTAAACCAAGTCCAAAACGAAATAGCCGACCTCAACTCAACAAGGAGGGGCAAGGCGACAATAAAAGTAGTAATCCCCGATTAATTAAAAAGAATGATCAAAATAAGGACTAAGGGCTTAATAAGTCTGGTTTTTTCTGTCATTTTTGCTTCCTGTTCTCAACCTCCAGTTTTCAGCGAATATAAAAGTGTTGACGTTAAGGGCTGGAATAAAGATAGTAGTTGTGTTTTTGATGTAAATATCGAAAATGCGTCTATTCTTTATGATATTTTTGTCAATGTCAGAAATGTGGGTGAATATCCACACCAAAATTTATGGCTTTTTATCCAAAAAATGGCTCCCGACAGTACGATTACCAAAGATACTATCAATTTTTTCTTGGCTGATAACAGAGGGAAGTGGCTAGGCTCGGGAATTGGTTCGGTATATGAAATGCCGGTTCTTTATCAACAAAAATTAAAATTTCCAAGCTTAGGGAAATATCATTATGAGATATTTCAGGGTATGCGTGATACTTTATTGTTGGGAATCAGCGATATAGGATTGAGAATTGAAAAAGCAGAATAAGAATTGTAATAGATATTAATTCAACATAAGAATATTTTGGGTAAAAATAAGATGGCAAAATTTGCCGATTTGGAGACTTTTCCGCATGTTTTTCAGGTTAAAGCTCAGGAAATAAGACAGGATTTGCATTTTGAAATGAAGGGCAAATGGAACGAAATATTTTTCGGAAATAATAATCCCATTGTACTCGAATTAGGCTGCGGTAAAGGAGAATATACGGTTTCGTTGGCTAGAATTTTCCCTGAGAAAAACTTTATTGGGGTGGATATTAAAGGAGCTCGACTTTGGACTGGTGCCAAAGATGCTAACTTATCTGGATTGAAAAATGTGGCATTTCTACGAACCAATGTAGAGATGATTCATCACTTTTTTGGATCCAATGAAGTGGACGAAATTTGGTTAACTTTTCCCGATCCACAAATGAAAAAGCTGACTAAAAGACTAACTGCTACCAATTTTATGGCTTTATATCAGCAGTTTGTGAAAACAGAAGGTTTGATTCATTTAAAAACTGACAGCAATTTTATGTACACTTATACGCAAGAGATGATCAAAGCCAACGATTATTTGGTCAATCAAAACATTGCTGATTTATATGCAGTAGACGAAATTGATGAAATATTGAATATTAAAACTTATTATGAACAACAATGGCTAGGTCGTGGTTTAACTATCAAGTATCTGCAATTTGTACTCAGTAATCGAGATCAATTTATTGAACCAGACATTGAAATAGAACATGATAGCTACCGGAGCTTTGGGCGAAATCAACGGCAGAATATTGAAGTGGGTAGCGAGGAGTGAGAAGCGAGTAGTTAATAAAACCGTCAACCAGTAAGCAACTCAACCCAACGATCTTAAAATCCCAAATCTCAAATGGAGTACTCGACATCCCGATTTTTCGGGACTCTTTCAAATCTCAAACTCTTAAAAATAACACTAAACGCAAAACACTAAACACTAAACGCAAAACACTAAACACTAAACGCAAAACACTAAACACTAAACACTAAACACTAAACGCAAAACACTAAATTATAACAACATGACATTATATCCACAATTAGTTATAGACGCACTGAAACATGTGCGATATCCGGGAACGGGAAACGACATCGTTTCGTCGGGAATGGTGCAGGATAATATCCGTATCGATGGTAACAAAATTAGTTTTTCACTTATTTTTGAGAAACAAAACGATCCATTTACCAAATCGGTAGTGAAGGCTGCCGAACAGGCTATTTTGACTTATATAGGCGAAGATATTGACATCAAGGGAAATATAGAAGTCCAATTAAAGGAAGTTCCAAAACCAAAACCAACTAAGGCTTTGCCAGATGTAAAAAACATCATTGCGGTTTTTTCTGGCAAAGGTGGAGTAGGTAAATCCACAGTTTCCTCTAATTTAGCCATTGCTTTGGCCAAACTTGGGTATAAAGTAGGACTGTTAGATGCTGACATTCACGGACCTTCGATGCCAAAAATGTTTGGCGTGGAAGACGCACGACCAGCAACTGAGGAAATTGATGGAAAACAATATTTAATACCTATTGAAAAATATGGAGTTAAATTGCTTTCAATCGGTTTTTTTGTCGACCCAGAAAATGCCTTGGTTTGGCGTGGAAGTATGGCCAGCAATGCCTTGAAACAATTAATTACAGATGCTCATTGGGGCGAACTAGATTTCTTCGTGATGGATTTACCACCTGGAACTGGTGATATTCAACTCACTTTGGTGCAAACCTTGGGAATTACAGGTTCTATTGTTGTAACTACGCCTCAGGATGTGGCTTTGGCCGATGCTCGCAAGGGAATTAATATGTTTACTGGCGACAAAGTGAATGTTCCAGTGTTGGGATTGGTCGAAAACATGGCTTGGTTTACGCCAGCCGAATTGCCTGATAATAAGTACTATATATTTGGTAAAGAAGGTGGAAAACGCATGGCTGAGGAATTTAATATTCCGTTATTGGCTCAAATTCCTTTGGTTCAAGGCATTCGTGAACAAGGCGATGCGGGTCGTCCGGTTGCAGTTGATTCTGATACTATTTTAGGCATGACTTTCAGAAATTTTGCCGAAAAAGTAGTTGAAAAAGTAAATTACAGAAACGATAATTTTGATGCAACTCAAAAAGTTGAAATGCAAAAATAATTTTTTTGTTAGGAGATTAAATGATACGATAAAATCTGGGAACCAAACTTTTACACGAAATACTAATACTTGATTCAATGTCGTTAAGTTAAGAATTTAGATTTTACAGAATAAACTTTCCCGAAGGGAATTAATCTCAATAGAAAAAATTTGGTACAAAAATACGATTCCACGTAGTGGATAAATAGGTTAATTCCCTACGGGAAATCAAACAGATTTGTTAATTTAAAACTATGGTTATTAATGTCCTACGGACAATTTCTTATACTATCACTAACTAAACGACATTGATTCATGATTTTAAATTATATCTGGGTTGGATTTATATTGGTGGCTTTTGTGCTTGCTGTTTTTCAGTTGATCTTCTTTGGAAATACGCAGATTTTCACCGATATAATTCAAGCTGCTTTTGGCTCAGCCAAGACTGGATTTGAAATTTCACTTGGACTTACTGGCGTGCTTGCCATGTGGTTGGGAATAATGAAAGTGGGCGAAAAAGGAGGCGTAATTCAAGTTTTTGCAAGATTGGTAGCACCGTTTTTCTCGAAAATTTTACCTGATGTTCCTAAAAATCATGCTTCGCTTGGGAGTATATTTATGAATGTTTCGGCCAATATGCTTGGCTTGGACAATGCCGCAACTCCCATGGGACTAAAGGCGATGAAGGAACTCCAAGAAATAAATCCAGACAAGGAAACTGCCTCCAACCCGATGATTATGTTTCTGGTACTCAACACAGCAGGTCTGTGTTTGATTCCGATTAGTATCATGGTTTATCGAGCTCAATTGGGTGCAGCTAATCCAGCTGATGTTTTTTTACCAATAGTGATAGCAACATTTATTGCAGCTATTACTGGATTGATTACGGTTGCCATTTTTCAGAAAATAAATCTTTGGGATAAGACAATTATGGGAACCTTAGTTGGTTTATCTGTATTTATTGCCGGAGTTATATTTTTGCTGAGTAGACTAAACAAAGATCAAATCTCAGAATATTCAGCGCTTACTGCCAATCTTCTATTGTTTGGAATCATTGTCAGTTTTATTTCAATGGCGGTCATCAAAAAAGTAAATGTCTATGAATCGTTTATCGAAGGGGCAAAAGAAGGTTTTCAAGTGGCAATCGGTATTATTCCCTATTTAATTGCAATTTTGGTGGCAATAGGGATTTTTAGGGCTTCGGGAGCAATGGATATGTTAATTTCCGGCATTACTTGGCTCGTAAGTTTAACTGGATTGAATACCGATTTTGTTGGTGCATTGCCCACAGCATTGATGAAACCGCTGAGTGGTAGTGGGGCAAGGGGAATGATGGTGGATGCAATGACTTTGCATGGAGCTGATTCATTTGTGGGGAGAATGTCCTGTATTATTCAGGGTTCTACCGATACAACCTTTTATATTTTAGCGGTCTATTTTGGTTCGGTCGGTATCAAAAATACGCGTTACGCACTGACTTGCGGACTTATTGCTGATTTTGTAGGAATAGTTTCGGCGATATTGTTGGGGTATTTATTTTTTCATTAAGGTTTACATTTTTGCTAGTAGTATATGGAAAAACTTTATTATTCGATTTCGGAAGTTGCTGAAATGTTCAACGTGAATCTATCCAATTTGAGGTATTGGGAAAAGGAATTTCCCCAACTTAAACCGAAGCGAAATGCCAAAGCAACCCGTTTTTACACGAAAGAAGACATTGAGATAATCAAAAAGATTATATTTTTGGTAGAGGATCAGAAACTTACTTTGGAGGGCGCTAAACGCAAAATGAATGAGAAAAAAGACATGGTTGCAAAACAACAGGAGCTTGTGGAGCGTTTAAAAAACATTCGAAGTGAATTGAAGGGTATTGCGGATGCTTTATCGTGATTAAGACAAACAAGAACAAAGAAAAAAGAGCAAAGAAAAAAAGGATAGAGAGTTTAGTTTTGCAGATACAAATCAATGTCGTTTAGTTAAGGATTTGGATTTTACTAAATTATTTTTCCCCTGGGGAATCAATATCAATAAAAAAGGTTCAATACCAAAATACGATTTCAGGTAGTGGATAAATAGGTTTATTCCAAACGGGAAATCAATCAGATGTGGTAATACATACTATGGATATTAATGTCCTACGGACAATTTTTTATACTATCGCTAACTAAACGACATTGATATTCAAATAGTGTGATATTTTTAATATATTGATAACTAATTATTTATTTTAAATTTTATGAAAAAAAGTTTTTTAGTAATGATAGTGGTTTTTCTTGGAGTGTCATTCACTCAACTTGAAGCGAAACCCAAGAATATTATTTTTATGATTGGCGATGGGATGGGTTTATCTCAAGTGTATGCTGGAATGGTAGCGAATAACAATAAACTTGAACTCGAAAGATGTCCTGTTATTGGATTTTCTAAAACTTATTCGGCCAGTCATTTTACTACTGATTCTGGAGCTGGTGGAACGGCTTTGGCTACTGGAGTAAAAACAAATAATGGAATGATAGGTATGAATCCTGATTCTGTAGCCGTGGAATCTATCCTCGAATTAGCCGATAGAAATAAACTTGCAACTGGAATGGTTGTGGCTTGTGCTGTAACTCATGCAACTCCTGCTTCGTTTATTGCACATCAAGTAAGTAGAAAAATGGATGATGAAATTGCTGCTGATTTTTTGAAAACAGATATCGATGTTTTTATCGGCGGTGGACGTAAAAGTTTTGAAAAAAGAATAGATGGACGCAATTTAACGAACGAATTAAAAGCCAAACAGTATCAAATCGCGTATACGTTGGATGATGTAAAAGCTGTGAAATCAGGAAAATTAGCAGGACTTTTATACGATGATCAAAACCCAGGAATGCCCGAACGTGGAAAAATGTTGCCAGAATCGACAGTGGCTGCTCTTGATATTTTAGATAACAACAAAAAAGGCTTTTTCCTGATGATCGAAGGTTCACAAATTGACTGGGCGAGCCACGATAATAATGCAGATCAGGTGATTAAGGAAATGCTCGACTTTGATGAAACAATAGGTAAAGTGCTTGATTTTGCGAAAAAAGATGGCAATACTTTGGTTATAATTACTGCCGATCACGAAACTGGTGGTTTTACAATACCCTCTGGCGATATGAAAGCTGGTACTATCAAAGCAGCCTTTTCAACTAAAGGTCACTCTGGAACGCCTGTTCCAATTTATGCTTATGGTCCTGGTGCTGAAAATTTTAGCGGTTTTATGGAAAATACAGCCTTGTTTGGGAAAATGAAAAAACTGTTGAAATTGAAGTAAGTTACAATTAAATACTAAAAAAACTCCTAAAGTTTCTACTTTAGGAGTTTTTTTCATTTTGCAAATGGTCGCCGATAGTTACATCCAGCTTTCCATTCGCTACAACCGAATGCAGTTTTTCCTTTTAATATCTGTCCTTTTCCACATTGTGGACAAATTTCGGGCTTTGGAATTTCAGCTGAGTTTCTGCTTTGAATTTGCGAGTTGTCACATTTCACATTGTACACAATTTCAGTCAACATTGCCTTAAGTTCATTCAAAAATGTAGCTGCTTCGTATTCTCCTTTTTCAATCTGACGAAGTTTTTTCTCCCAAAGTCCTGTGAGTTCAGCTGATTTAAGTAACTCTTCTTTGATGATTAAAATCAAATTAATTCCAGTATCAGTTGGAATCAAATTCTTCTTTTCCTTTCGCACATATTCGCGCTTGAATAAAGTTTCAATAATAGCGGCACGGGTCGAGGGTCGTCCAATTCCGTTTTCTTTCAGTGCATCACGTAGTTCATCGTTGTCTACTAATTTTCCTGCTGTTTCCATGGCACGCAGCAAAGTTGCCTCGGTGTAGGGTTTGGGTGGTGATGTGAATTTTTCGGCCAAAGTAGGTTCGTGCGGTCCTGTCTCGCCCTTTACAAAAATGGGTAGAGTGCTTTCTTCCTCCTCATTTTCTTCATCGGTTTTAGCTTTTTCAAATACAACTCGCCAACCTGGTTCTAAAATTTGTTTCCCAATAACTCTAAATTCCACTTTATTGGCTTCTCCCAGCACTGTAGTTGTAGAAATTTTACATTCAGGGTAGAAATTGGCTATAAATCGGCGGGCGACCAAATCGAAAACACGTTTTTCATTGTCGTTTAATGCTGTTGGTTGTACTCCAGTTGGGATTATGGCATGGTGATCTGTTACTTTTGCATTATCGAATACTTTTTTTGTCTTTGGAATTTTTCCTGCTAAAATCGATGCTGTTAGTACCGAATAATCTTTCAATCCTTTCAAAATTTCAGGAATTTTCGGGTAAATATCATCAGTCAAATAAGTAGTATCCACACGAGGATAGGTTGTAACTTTTTTCTCGTACAGACTTTGTATGATTTTTAAGGTTTCGTCAGCCGAAAATGCGAATTTCTTATTGCATTCCACCTGCAGCGAGGTTAGGTCGAATAAACGTGGAGCCGATTCTGTGCCTTTCTTGGTAGTTATATCTGTTATTTCAAAATCAGCATTTTTTACCGACTCCAAGAAACTTGAACCTTCTTCTAGACTCGAAAACCGACCTTTTGTAGCTGAAAAAATTGTATTTCGATACAATGTTTTTAATTCCCAATAAGTTTCTGGTTTGAAATTGAGTATTTCGAGATGTCTGTTGACAATCAGTGCCAATGTTGGAGTTTGAACTCGTCCGATGGAAAGCACTTGTCTATTTTGAGCATATTTTAAAGTGTACAGCCTTGTGGCATTCATCCCAAGCAGCCAATCGCCCATGGCCCGCGAAAGCCCGGCTTCATACAGATGTTGATAATGTGACTGATCCTTAAGTTTTTTGAAACCTTCGCGTATAGATTCTTCGGTTAGCGACGATATCCACAATCGTTTCACAGGACATTTGCAAAGTGCTTTTTGCAACACCCAACGTTGTATCAATTCTCCTTCTTGTCCAGCATCCCCACAGTTTATCACTTCATCTGCTGTACTTATTAATTTTTCAATAACTCCAAATTGTTTCATTATACCGCTGTCGTTCATCACTTTAATCCCGAATCGCTGCGGAATCATAGGCAACTGACTAAGAGCCCAAGCTTTCCATTCTGGTTGGTATTCTTGAGGTTCTAACAATCCGCAGAGATGTCCAAAAGTCCAAGTGACCTGATAGCCATTTCCTTCTATATAGCCATCTCTACGAGTTTTGGCTCCTAAAATTTCAGCAATATCGCGCGCCACGCTTGGTTTTTCGGCTATGCAAACTATCATGGATAATGAGTGAGTGTGGTTAAGTATTTACTATTTTGTATTTACAAAAGTACTCAAAAAATACGCTCTTCGGCATTGTTTCATCTGGCTTTTACAAAAGATTCTTGTAATTTCTTGAATGTCAATTTATTGTTTAAATGAACAAATCAGCAATATACTTTTACATTGATATCCATTCTTATTTATTGTAGAATGAAAAAACATGAAAAATATAAGTAAATCGAAAAAAAAATAATTTGTTAATGTTACTCAGTAACTAAGATTTTGTATCTTTGTGGAATTAATCCTGAAAATTTGTAATTAGCAAAAATTTGTATGGATTTAATTTTGTCTTTTATTAGTTCTACTTTGACAGATTAAAAACGTTTTTGAAATAAAATAAAATCCTTTTTCACAGCAACTTAAATATTAAGAATAGAACGCTGATTTAACGGATTAAGCGGATGTTAGCGGATAATATTTTAAGGATTTAATACGGATTTAAGTCATGCAAGCATGACTGATAAGACAATGGTTGATTGAGAATCATTTCGACTTGTCGAAATTCTTATCCATTTTTTTATCCGCTAAA
>JBBRHJ010000080.1:0-12945 GCA_038222885.1 Bacteroidales bacterium
AGGCACTCCACTAAATATATGATTATCAGCCCCTGGTGCTCCTTGTAGCATGGCCATTTTTTCCTCCAAAGTCATGTTTTTTATAATGTTCTCGATACGTGGAGTTGTTCGTGAACTAAAATATAGAGAGTTATCCGCTGCTTTCAAAAAGAATGCAGTACAGAATAATCCGAAAAGTAAAACAAGTGCAGGGGATTTTAAAAAATGCTTTGTCATTTGTGTTGTTATTTTTATAAAAATGTGATTGAGTATATAAACCTTTAATGTGTGTCAATTCCTATTTAATCTCAGACTGAAATGAATAATTTCCAGACTGAAGATTGAATATTGCTTCATCATTCAAATTGCCGATAAACCTTACACCATGAGCTAAATTTGCAGCTTTTCCTGACTCAAGTATTTGTGTGTTTGGTTTTGTTTTGATATAGATTGTAGCGCTAGTATTTACAGGTATCGACAAATTCAAGAATAATTTTCGATGCTCTAACTTCCAATTACTTTTTATGTTTCCAAATTGAGATTCGAAGTCAGCATTTACATAAGTCAAATCGCCCACAATACTAGGATGAATAAAAAAATGTTTGAAACCAGGACTTGCAGTGTCATTTTGAATGCCAGCTAAATGTTTATAAAAATACTCGCTGATAAGGCAAAATGGCGGATGGTTGCGTGAGGAATATCCATCCCAAGTTTCCCACATCGTATTTGCACCTTGCTCGACCATAAATCCCCAGCCAGGATATTTTTCTTGCGTAGCTACTTTAAAGGCTAATTCTGGATTTACATTGGGGAGAAAATTCATTAAAGCAGCTGTACCAATAAAACCAGTGCCAATACGGTCATTGTATTTATGCAAATCGTTAGTCAAATTTAATAAAACTGATTCTTGATTTTCCTTTTCAACAAGTCCGTATTGTAAAGCTACAATATTGGGTGATTGTCTATATTTTGTGGGCCTTTCGCCATGATAGATACTCGATTTCTTGTCATAAAATACGGCATTAAATTGAGTTTTAATTCTCTTTGCCCATTCATCCATCTCATTTGAAATTTGATTATTTCCCAAAATTCGTTCAATAGATGCTATTAATTTTACAATCAAAAAATGAGATGCAGTTCCGTACACGCTTGTGCCTTCGGGAGGAGCCATTGTATTGCAGCGTGCAGTATCGTTCAGTTCCATTAAGGGTGCGACCCAATCACCAAGTACGTCTTTAATTATTTCTGGTTTACCTTCAATTTGATTTTGCATGCTGGCTTTTGCAAATCTATGCATAAGGTCAATATTCTGAGCCAAAGGCTTTTTGTCGTTATAAAAGTAATAAAGTTGTAGTGGTAATATAACCATTGCTGCCGGCCACACAGTTGAGCCTTTCGAGTCTATATTGGAACTGGGAGCTACAGTTGCTAAAAATCCATTTTCATCTTCTGTACCTGCCAAATCTTGAACCCATTTTGAATAAAAAGTAGCCATATTGAAGTTGTACATTGCTGCTTGCGACGACATATAAATATCAGCAGTCCAACCTTGTTTTTCTCGATGTGGGCAATCGGTACTTACACTATGAAAATTATTCAACAATGTATTTACCGACATCTTTTGCAGCTGATTGACAACTGGATTTGAGCATTCAAATTTTCCGATATTTTCAATATCTGTGTGGACTGGAACTCCAACAACTTTTTCAATTCTAGCTCCATCAAAAGAACTGACCCTGATATACTGAAATCCTTTGTATGAAAAATGACATTCAAAGATTTCTTTCCCTTTACCTTTCAGAATATAACCATTTTGTTGTCGAACAATAATTCCTTTATCGTAAAACGAAGCATAAAATGGGTCTTTTATGCTGTGGTTAAATCGCCATGGCGTATTATTAGGAACCAAGTCAATATCGGTTGGAGTTTCGCAATACTCTACTAAAACCCTATCACCAGCATTCCCACTAACTTCCACACGAGCCCAACCAGCAATATTTTGTCCAATATCATATACAACAATTCCCTCCGATTTTTGTATTGTTTTTACTACTTTTATTGGATTGAAACAACGAATTGGGGGAATAATTTGCGCAACTAATGGAACATTCCAACTCACTTCCGAAACACTTTTCCAGCTTTTTTCATCAAATGTGGGCAGTGACCAACCCTCTTGTTCCAATCTTGCATCGTAAAGTTCACCATGTCGGGTGTCATCATATAAAATTGGGCCACCCGCTGTTTTCCACGTATTATCTGTAAATATATCCGAACTTGATCCATCAGTATATTCAATGTGTAATAAAGCACAAACTTTAGGCTGATCGACCCAAGCCGATTTATATAATTTCCAAACATCATTACACAAAGGATTATACTGTCCACGCCCGAGCATGATTCCAATAGCATTGCCACCAGAACTAATTTGATTGCTCACATCGTGCGAAACATACATCGATCGTTTATCATAATTTGTCCAAGCAGGGTCGAGCACATGATCGCCTACTTTCTCACCATTAATATAAGCCTCGTAATACCCTAAACCACAAATGTATAAAAAAGCCGAACTTACTGTTTTGCTAACGTTGAACTCTTTCCTGAAAAGAGGTGAAGGGTCATAGCTGGGTTTTGCCATTTCGTACAATGCAAAAATGGAGCTATCTCTTCCTGTAAACCATGGCCAAGTTGAAATTCGAGCTTTATTGTTTTCAAATTCTGCTAACTCACATTCTTTATGTGCATTCCATTCGGTTCTCCACAACTTAGCATCTTTGTAAGCAATCCACTTAGCAGCCTTCCAATCCTCTTTATTAAGAATTCCCATTGACCAATTTGCTGGTGCACTCCATTCAGAAAAATGGTTATCCTTGTCAGAAACTCGTACCTTCCAACTATATTTTTTCATTGAAGTAAGTGGTTTCCCATCGTATTGAACTTGAATGCTCTGATCGGAATTTACTAAACCTGTATCCCACAAATCACCAATCCCTTTTTCTAAATTTTCAGTACTTGATGATACTATGATTTGATACGATGTTTGTTTATCAGCTCTGATACTCGAATTTAATTGCCAACTTAAACGAGGCTGCTGAAAGTCAATACCGATAGGATTTGAAGTATATTCACAACGTAATTTTTCAACTGTGATTGCATGCAGTTGAACTGATAAAATGCAGATTATAGAGAGAAATACATTTTTCATTTAAAAGAGAATAGGACAACATTTATCAAATAATAAAACCTAATATTATTGCAATAAAACAATTATTTTTCGGTTGTTTTTTTAACTCCTTCCAAGGTCTGTTTAACCATTTGCATAGTGCCATCAGGGTTGTAATAAAGGTAATCGACACAGATATTTCGGCGGTATCCATTGCCTCCATTATAATTTCCAATGTGGTAGAAATAGTAAGATTGTCCTTTGAAATCGATGATGGAATGATGATCTTGTGCAGGATGCATTCCTGCTGTTGTGTCAGGTTTTCGATTTACAGCACCTTTGTACTCAAATGGGCCATAAGGATTAGTTCCCATTGCATAAAAGCCTTGATTTACAGTATCTTTGAAATCAGTATAAGAATAATAATAAATTCCATTTCGTTTGTGCATATACGTTCCCTCACGTGAATTATTTGCACCATATTTAATTTCTTGGGCTGGTTCTGCCAATTCTATCATATTCTCTTTCAATTTTGCCACATAGTTTTTGCCAAAATAAAGATAAGCTTGTCCGTCGTCGTCGACAAAACAGCACGGATCAATACCGTGAGTACCTACTATGTATTTACCAATATCTTTAAATGGTCCCTGAGGTTTATTGCTGGTAGCTACCCCAATTCTCCAAGTATTGGTTTTATCTTTGTGAGGAAAATAATAATAGTAAATATCGTTTTTGAAAGCACAATCAGGCGCCCAAATAAACCCCGGCACTCCCCAACTTATATCTTTGGACTGCAACGCAATACCATGGTCAGTCCAGTTAATCATGTCGGTAGATGAAAATACATGCTGCTCGTCCATTGAGGAATAATTCATCGCAGTATCCATGTCGTGCGAGCAATACAGCCAAACTGTTTTTCCATCTTTCCAAACATGTGCCGAAGGATCGGCTGTACGCATGTGTTTAATGATTGGATTAGTGCCGAAACAGAAATTGGGAAGAAATATCAATAAAAATATTGATATATTTTTAAACTTCATATTGATGTGGGTTTTTGCATATTAATTTACAAATAACATCTTCGTCGCAATTTGATTTTCAAAACCAAACCTCAAGAAATAGGTTCCAGCTTCAAAATCCTTCATTGAGAATTCAATTTTCTTTTCCTGAGTAGCCACTGATTTTAGAATACAGCCAGAAATACTTATCATTTCTATTGAATTGCAAGGTATATTAATTGAACTTAAATCGAAAAATACTTTATCAGTAGAAACGGGATTTGGATAAATTTTTATCGCTTTTTCGATTTCAGATGTCGACTTTGGATTAAAAACATGAGTGGATGATTTTCTCTCGAAACTATCGGCATCTTCATTGGTTGGCAGCTCGCTCCTAAGTTCAAACATTTCTCGTTGTTCAATTAAAGACAATACTACACCAGTTAAAGTATTGCTATACTTGGTTGAACTTTCAATTTCAGGATAAAAAGCGAAGGTTGCTTTTTTACTAAGTGCAATATCAGTTCCACCATTATAAGTTACAGGCATAAATACTACTCGTGGGCTTTGCATAAAAGCGGCTGCCATTTTCTGACCATACCAAACAATCAGTCGTCGAAGATTTTGATATCCATTTGGATTACCATAAGGATCGTTTTGTAAAGGAATCTGAAAAATTAATTTCTTAGTACTTAACAAAGGGTTTGACCATATCCAAGGCGGTAAACTTTGGATATTTCCAGTATTTGCAGCCACATATTCAGCCGACGATTCTATCATTATATCATCTACCAATGGGTTTTCACACATCGTATGTTCAGCGTTACTATTCCCACGTGTATTCCATATCAATCGTACGTCAGAATGACCATTGCTGTTTAGCCAATCACGCAGGGATTGAATTTCAGCATTTGTCCATTTGTAAATTGGGCCTGTGGAGCCTAAGCGATTTTCATAGAACATAATCCGAGTTATGTTATATCCAACTTTATCAGCTTCAGAAAATCGGTTTGAAAGATATTTGTCCAATACTGGCATAGTTGTTCGGAGCTCATGATACCAAGAAGAGCGTGGAATTTCAATCAGAGAAACTCGCCGAGCTGACACCGAGTATTTATTCACTATATTGCCCCAATCAGTAAGTGAAACACATGGAATATCATTTTCGTTAGGCGTACCTATTGCGGGTTTTCCTGCAGCCAAATTACAATTCAATCCTTCCACTTTTGAGGCTGTAATGCTCCATTGTGCAGGATTAGAACCTGCATTTTTTGGAGTACAATGCAAACCAATCCATACTTCATAAGCTGAAATATTAGAAATGGAGATAGCAGTTAATAATAATATTGATAAGAAATTCTTCTTTGAATGAAGGCTATTTTGCATCTTATATATCTGATTTAGTTTATTTTACTATTAATTTGCTAATTGCGTTGTTCACATTTACAAAATACATTCCTACACCTCCAATTAAAGAACTTGGTATGGTTATTTTGCCATTTACTTTTGAATTATCATACACTTTTATTCCAATTGAATTAAAAATTTCAATATTGGCATTGTCAGAATTAGGAATAATAGTAACAAATTTAGTAGCAGGATTTGGGAATAATTGAAATTGATTAGCTTGCACATCTGACACAGCAGTATTTCCAGAAACAGTCAGAATCTGTGTCTTACTTACTGCTGGGGCGTAGGTGTCACTACCAACCTGATTAGCTGTAATTTGAGAAGTTCCTTCTCCTTCAATATGAATCATTCCAGCACTTGTTACTGTAGCTACTGCAGGTTCCGAACTGCTATATGTAATTGGTAAGCCCGAAGAAACAGATGCTGGCGAAAAGTCACTATCAATTAAAGATTTAACAGGTATAGTATTAAATGTTATGGTCTGAGCTTGTCTGGCTGCTAATACATTTACAGATTTGTATTTTACTGTAGAGGCTGCATAGGTAGCAGTTTCGGCAACTTTTGCTTGAATTACACTTTTACCTACCTTATTCAACAAGTGAATTTTTCCACTCACAACAGTGGCGATTGTTTTAGTGTATGCAATATATTGCACTGGCAATCCAGAACTACTTGTAGCAACATGGCTATCAGGTTCTCCAATATATCTGTTCATATCAGCACTAAAATTGACATTCTGATTAAGTTTCACTACCAGCGTTTTTGAAACTGCGGTAGATGGATTGTAATTCGCATTTCCAGCTTGCGAAGCTGTAACTAAGGTAGTACCAACACCTACAATATGAATTTCGCCCACAGCCGAAATTGTTGCAACTTCAGGTACTGAACTCGTGTAAGTTATGGGTAAAGCTGAAGAAGCATAGGCAGGAGAAAAATCAGCAGCTGTGTTACTATAGGTTGGTAAAGGATAAAAAATAATTTTTTGATCCGATTTACTTACTGTAAGCGTTTGTTCCTTAACAGCTGCCGGCGTGTAAGCGGCATTACCATTTTGAATGGCTTGCACTGTACAAGTACCTGCCCCTTTAATATGTATTTTGCCATTTACAAGGCTTGCAACACTATTGTCAGAAAAAAGATAGGCTACTGCCAAACCTGAACTAGCAGTGGCAGCTTCAAAATCAACATCTATAAAAGTTTTTTCGGAAATTGCAGGAAAGTCTATCGTTTGTTCTTGTGGAGTGGCTACTACATTTAATGTTTGGCTCACACTCTCCGCATTGTAAATTGCTGTACCAACTTGTGAAACTGTGATGTTAGCTGTTCCAACACCTACAATATGTATTTTATCACCAATGATTGTTGCTACATTCAAATTATCACTGGCATAGCTAAGCGGAAGATGTGATGTCACTTTAGCAGCTATTGCAAAATCAACATTATCCGTAATAATTTTCATTGGCAAAGTTGGAAAGCTAATAGTTTGTTTTTGCTTAAAACGCTCGTAACTTTCAGGATCAACCGTACCATTTAAGAACAATTCTTTTTGTTCAATAAGCGATAAAGTAATACCTGTAATCGTATTTGTGTATTTCGTTTCACCATCTGTTTCAGGGTAAAATGCAATGGTTGGTTTATAGGTAGTAGGGTAAAAAACAACTCTGTCGCTACTTAAAAATCCTGGACCCATAAATTCGCCTAACCATTTCACATTTTGACGAACTTGACTATAAGCTGTTGGTGAACTATTAGGGTAAGTTGCTTTTTCAACGGCTTCTACAGGTATCATAAATACAATCTTTTTATCGGTATTTTCCCATACATGTTTTAATAAAGCTTTCCGGTTACCATAGTTTATATAAATCAGTTCTGGGTCAGCTTCCAAATGCACTTCTTCAATTAATGGATTGTCTACCATCGCTTTAACTCCATCACTGAAATTTCGTGCATCAAAGCCTATTTTTACATTTCCATAATTATGATTATCCATCCAATCGCGCAACTCTTGAATTTCGGCAACCGTCCAGTTAAAAACTGGATAATTATTGGGGTCACTATTAACGGCATTATCATAAATCATAATTGACGCTATTTTGCAACCATAAGATTCAATTTTATTATTTGGTGCAAATGGATGTCTTATCAGATAATCAGGTAATGGCCAACGATCAGGAAAATAATCAGTCCAAAAATTGGTGCGCATCATTGATTCTCCTGCCATTTTTTTTGCTTCTGGATTAAATTGAGTTACAATCGTTCTCCATTCAGATGCCTGTGCCGATAGACTTAGCTCTCCCTCATTAGGAGTTCCAGTCAGTTTTGTGGATGACGAATATGCTCCAAACGCTGGCTCTACTTCATCTACTGAATTGGCCGTTAGAAACCAAGTTTCGGGTTTTTGAGCCATACTTTTTACCCATAGATTTGTACCAATGCGAACTTTGTATGCAAAAGTAGAGGGAGCAAAAAATGCTGAAATTGAAAATAATAGGATGAGTGCAAATTTGTGTTTGTGAGTAGTTTTTTTCATAATATTTGTAATTTAGCCCCCTATCCCCCGAAGGGGGAATAAGACTGGCAAAGTGGGTTGTTGTTAAATTTATTTTTGGTTTATACGTGATGTAGAATCGCCTCCATACACAATTGTATGAGAGGCGACAACCAAAAATATGGACAGAGAAAAATAGGAATAATTAGATGAAAAAAACAGAATTAGTTATAATCTATTTACTTGAATCGAAAGAAAAACTTATTTGATAGTTTCCAGAACCTAAATCGAAAGAGATTTCTTTTGTCGTGGATATCCAATTTTTCTTTATTTCAGTAGAAACAGGTGCAGAATTAATCAAAATATTTTCAGCGATAGTTATGGGTAAGATTACTGTTCCTGTTGTATTTGCTGGAATTGTAATTGAATATACAAAGGATTTGTCTTTTATTTCCCAACCTGATTTTATTGAACCATATAATGACAAAAATTCTACTTTTGCGTTTGTAAAACCACCACCCACATGCGGACTGAAAATAATATGTTTGTAGCCTGGATTTTCAGGGTCAATATTAAGGCCAGCCACTCTGCTATAAAGCCATTCGCCTATTGCACCATAAGCATAATGATTAAAACTATTCATTTTTGCTGTTTGAAATGTGCCGTCTGGTTTTTGTCCATCCCAGCGTTCCCAAATAGTTGTGGCACCTTGAGTAACAGGATATAACCATGATGGATACTTTTTGCGGGTTACAAGTTTAAAAGCCAATGAATCGGCACCAATGGCCGATAAAGTATTGCACAACAGCGGTGTACCTACAAACCCTGTAGTTAAATGTCCCGTTTTTTGAACATCAGCTGCAAGCAACGAACCCACATTGTCGATTAATTCATCGGGTAACAAGCCAAATGCAATTGCGAGTGAATAAGCTGTTTGTGTTTGAGTTACCAAACGACCATTGGCAGTTACAAATTCACGTTGGAATGCTTTTTTTACATTTTCGGCCAACTTACTGTAAATTTGTGCATCGGCATTTCTCCCAATAATACCCGCAATTTTAGCCAATAATGAAGTGCTATGATAGAAATAAGCATTGGCTATTAAATCCATATCAGTATTCCCTTTTTGGAAGCCTGTTATGTTCGACGAATAGTCCAACCAATCGCCAAAATGCGTATTACTTATCCACAAATACTTCTCGCCAGCACTTGTCTTCATAAAATCTACCCAGGCTTTCATGCTATTGTATTGCACTTCCAAAATTCGCTTATCGCCATACACTTTGTAAACGCTCCAAGGAACTATTACGCAGGCATCAGCCCAAGCGGCTGAACTTGTTTTCATATCAAGCACGTTGGGAATTACATGTGGTATTTTTCCATCTGGAAGTTGATCGGCTTCCATATCGCGCATCCATTTCGTGAAGAAAGCAGATACATCATAATTAAAAGCCGCCGTCATTGCAAAAACCTGTGCATCTCCAGTCCATCCAAGTCGCTCATCGCGTTGTGGACAATCTGTGGGTACATCCAAAAAATTACCTTTTTGTCCCCATAATATATTTTGTTGCAATTTGTTAATGAGGGAATCAGAACAGCTAAAAGTACCAGTTGGTTTCATGTCGGAATGGATTACAACACCCGTGATATTATCCAATTCAACTTTAGCAGGAAATCCTTCCACCTTCACAAATCGGAAACCATGAAAAGTAAAATGCGGTTCGTAAACTTCTTCGCCATTCCCTTTTAATATATAAACATCAGTTGATTTTACCGAACGAAGATTTTCCGTATAGAAATTTCCTTCTTTATCGAGTACTTCGGCAAATTTAAGGGTTACCGTATCGCCTTTATTCCCTTTTACTTTCAATCGCACCCAACCAACCATGTTTTGACCCATATCAAATACAGTTTCAGCACGTGGAGTTTTTATAATTTTTATTGGTTTAATTTCCTGTATAGCTTTCACAACAACGCTTTGAGGAGCAACCAATTTGTTTTTGGGATACTCAACAGTTTCTGTTTTTGTCCAAGCACTGTCGTCAAAACCATTCGATGACCAGCCTGAATTTTCGAGTTGGGCATTGTAGGTTTCTCCATCATAAATACTCGATTCAATAATTGCTCCTCTTGATGCTTTCCAATTTTCATCAGATACAATGGTTTGGCTTGTTCCATCAGCATATTTAATTTCAAGTTGAGCTAAAAGTGCTAATTGCTTAGCATTAAATGTTCTATTTTTTGTCCAACCAAGTTTGCCTCCATACCAACCTTCGCCGATGATAGCCCCTACTGTATTATTCTTTTTTGAAATCAACAAATCTGTTACATCATAAGTCTGATATTGAAGGCGTTTGTGGTAAGAAGTCCAACCTGGAGTAAATAAATCGGTACTTACTTTTTTGCCATTTATAAATAATTGGTACAAACCCAAAGAGGTTACATAAACACGTGCAGAAGTGATTTTTTTAGTAGCTTGAAATTCATTTCGCAAATAAAAAGCTTGACCAATATTTTCTTTGCCTTTCATCGTTATCCATTTTGCAATCCAACGAGTAGGATCTAAAATTCCCGTTTCCCAATATGCTGGTTCACTCCATTTGCTAACAGTATTTTTATTGTCCCAGACACGAACTTGCCAATAGGCACGCTGCATTGATTTTAAATTAATGCCTTGATATTCAACATTTACTGAGTTATCGCTGGACATTTTGCCACTCGACCAAAGTAGATTTTTGGAATCAAAATTTGTACTCGAATTTGCCACACGAATTTCGTAAGCGGTTTGTTTTATGTTGGTTTCAACTGATGATAATTGCCAACTAAAGCGAGGCTTTTCCACGTCAATACCAATAGGATTAATGTGGTACTCACAAACTAAATTAGTAACATTTGTTTTTGCAAATAAAATAGAAGTGATTACAAGCAAGCATATAAGAATGATGGAACGATAATTTAATGGCTTCATTAGATTAGATATTTTATAGGGTTTTATTTTTATTGATGTCAAATGCTTTAATGTTCGAAATAAAAATCAAGTGAACGATTAATTTTTCAACTCAAATGCACCTTTTAATCTTATATCCTCGGAACTACTACCCATTAGAACCTCAAAAGTTCCAGGCTCAACTACCCAATTCATATCTTTATCGAGCAATTCCAAATCTTCTGGTTTCAAAGTAAATTTCACATTTTTAGTTTCGCCAGCAAGCAAAGCAACCCGTTCAAAGCCTCTAAGTTGCGTTTCGTAAGTAGTTACGCTACTCACATTGTCTTTTACATAAAGTTGTACTATTTCATCTCCTTTTCGGCTACCAGTATTTGTAATATCAACCGATATTTGAATATCGCCTTGTGTGTTTTGTTGCGCTGGATTTACAATAAGATTTGAATACTTAAAGGTGGTATAACTCAGTCCAAATCCAAATGGATAGAGTGAACCTGCTACTGACGTATTACCATAACCATTCGGTCCTTTTGTTGGTTGTTCGGCATGGGAACCGGGCTTAAATGGGAAATTTAGCTCTAACTGACCCAGTGATTTAGGAAAAGTCATTGAAATTTTTCCACCTGGATTATAATCACCAAAAATTGTTTCAGCTATTGCCTGACCGCCTACTGCATTGGGAAACCATGCTTCAAGAATGGCAGGAAGGAAGCGATTCTCCCAGTTTATTGTTAACGGCTGACCATTTATTAAAACCAAAACTATTGGTTTGCCTGTTTTTTTCAGAGCTTGTAATAAGTCCAATTGGCGACCCGGAAGTCCTAATCCTGTACGCGATTTACTCTCACCACATCGTTTATCATCTTCGCCTACAACAGCTATTATCACGTCCGCTAATTTCGCTTTTTCTACAGCTTCATTAATTGCATTTTTCTCTTCCACTGTCAATTCAGTTGGGATAATTTCGCTTTCGGGCCAAGTAGCATCTACTACATCACAGCCTTTTGCATAATCAACAGTCGATTGTTTTCCAACATAGCTTGTAATACCTTCAAGAACATTAATAACTGTTGATTTTTGTGGTCCATAGCGGCTTATATAAGCAGTTTCGTCAGTAGCTAATGGTCCTGTTACTAAAATATTTTTGATTTTTTTTACATCCAAAGGAAGTAATGCATTTTCATTTTTCAATAATACGAGTGATTCCCGAGCCATTTGAGAAACAAATTCTTTGGTATCCGCCGATGCCACTATTTTATCAGCATCTTTGGTGTTTTTCACATAAGGTGCATCGAAAAGTCCTAGTTGAAATTTAACTCTTAAAACATCGGCTACATTTCTGTCCAATGTTTTCATCGATAATTTAGCTTCATTTACCAACTCCCGAAGTGGAACAATAAAGTTTTCAGGCGGAGTGAAATTTGTTCTAACATTTAAACCTGCTTCAACACATTGCCTGATTCCCTCTTTGTTGCTTTCAGCTACATTGTGCTTTGTAAACAAATAATCAACAGCACCACTGTCCGAAACCACATATCCAGTAAATCCAAATTGCTGACGCAATAATTCAGTGAGAAAATAATAACTTCCACTCACAGGTATTCCATCCCAGTCGTTATAGCTACTCATCACGCCCATTGGGTGCGACACGGCAATAATTTTACGGTATGGATATAAGTGCAGTTGATGCATTTCCCGTGGAGCTACATGCGGATCGGTACGAGCTTTACCATCTCTCCCACCCTTGGGAACGCTATAAACAGCATAATGCTTCAAAGTGGATGCTACACCTTGACTCTGAATGCCTTCCACCATTTCCTTGCCCAAAGCTGTAACATGATAAGGTTCTTCGCCATAACACTCTACTACTCGCCCCCAACGTGGGTCACGTGCCAAATCGAGAATAGGTGCATAAATATTAGTGTAGCCTAATGCTTTTGCTTCGCGCCCAACAATTATTCCA
>JBBRHJ010000081.1:0-12719 GCA_038222885.1 Bacteroidales bacterium
CGGCGTGAAAAACGGGTTGACAAATCTACATCGCGTGGAAGTACATTCGAATAGGCGGGAATTAATAAGACATCATCGAATGTTAAACCTTCGATTTGGACTCTTTCGGCAATAAATGACATAGGATATTATTTTAGTAAAATAAAATTTATTTGAAAATCAACAAAAGTTGCTATGAAAAATTATTGCCTGCAAATGTACGCATTTTTGTTATAAAATGAATTAATAAACATGCAAAAAATCACAAAAACT
This sequence comes from Bacteroidales bacterium, assembly GCA_038222885.1. Classification (GTDB taxonomy): domain Bacteria; phylum Bacteroidota; class Bacteroidia; order Bacteroidales; family Paludibacteraceae; genus Paludibacter. Next base: position 253 of record JBBRHJ010000081.1, read on the forward strand.
GACTTTTACCTTTCTCTCAAGTGATTGATTCGCTATCTATTTTGATACACTATTCAATCTTTTTAAATAAAAAATGTCCATAAATACAGAATTTCAAAAAAAAGCTATATCTTTGCAAAATAATACAAGGAGGTAGTATATTATGAAACTCAATAAAACAACTGAATACGCCTTGCGGATTCTCATTTTTATGGCAAAAAAACCGACAGATCTTTATACTGCTGGCATGTTGGTGGAAGAGCTGAAAGTTTCTGATAAGTATTTGAGGCGAATTATGACCGATTTATCAAAGTCTGGTTTTATTCAAAGTGCACAAGGTCGGACAGGCGGTTATAGTTTTGCTAAAGACACGAATAACATTTTCTTGCTTGATATTATCGATGCAGTTGAAGGGGCAGATAAACTGAATGGTTGTGTGCTGGGTTTCGAAACCTGTTCGTCGACTAATCCTTGTGCCATGCATGAAACTTGGTCGCCAGTAAGGAACGAACTCAACAAGGTTTTTAGTCAAACCAGACTTTCTGAACTAGATTTTGAGAAAATACTAAGATATTAAATACGATTTTTTTTATTATTTCATAGAACATTGTTTTGTAAGTAATTGTTCTATTTTTACGAATTTGTTTTACTAAAACAAAGATTTTATTTTTTTTATCAATATATACTACAATGAAGTAGTAGTTAAATTTTACTCTTTATGAAAATTATTAGTTACAAGGATGCTATTACAACTAACAATCCTCATGGCGTAGATGCCAGAAAAATTCATGGAAACGAACATACTCAAGTGGTTCACATGCACTTGAAACCCGGCGAGCAGCTCAAAAAACATACAACGGCAGTTGATGTGTTTTTCTATGTGCTCGAAGGTGAAGGAATTGTCGAGATAGGCGATGAAAAACAAACAGTTAGCAAAGATATGTTGATTGATAGCCCCAAAGGAATTCCCCATTGTTTATACAACGAAAGCAAAGCTGATTTCAGGGTGTTGGTGGTAAAAACACCTTCGCCAAGTACTGAGCAAAATAAGCGAGCCATCGGAAGCATGCTTAAACAATAAAAAATGAATAAAGACTTTGAAATTTGCTTTTGTTTAGGAACACATAAGCTTGAATTGGAAAAAACGATTCGGGATTGTAAATTAACATGCATTGATGAAGTTATAGAGAATGGAATCGCTGCTACATATTGTGGTAGATGTATTCCGGATATAGAAATAATTTTAGATAAAATGAATAAAACAACATAAAAGATATTTAATATGAAAGCAATAGAAATTTTGGTAGATGAGCATGACTACATCCTCAAAATGATAGAAATAGCCGAAAAGATTTTACAAACCGATGATTATACAACAGTAGACCTTAATCACGTTGAAAAGATTGTCGATTTCATTAAAAACTTTGCCGATAAATACCATCATTTGAAAGAAGAAGACATTCTTTTTATGGAAATGGAAAAATTTGGAATGCCACGCGATGGTGGACCAATTGGTATGATGCTTCACGAACATAACCTTGGACGCGACTATATTAAATCGGCCGAAGTAGGAATTGAATTGTTTAAACAAGGAGATATTGGAGCTTTTATTCAAATTCAGGAAAATTTATTGAATTACGGCGCATTACTTACTCAACATATTGGTAAAGAGAATAATATACTTTATCCGATGGCCGAAAGAATGCTGCCCGAAGGTGTTGGTGATGATATGTCAAGCAAGTTTGAACTTATCAATGTAAATACTCCTCATAATGAATACCATGATAAATACATTAAAATGGTGGACGAGTTTGGGGAGATATACCTGCCCCCTAACCCCCTGAAGGGGGAATAGTCGTGAATTAAATTAGTGATATTTGATTAATTATAACTTTACAAATAATAATAACTTAACAAATAAGGTCTTTTAGCCCCTATCGGGGGTTGGGGCTGATAAATAAAAGAAATATGAAAAACTATAGAATATTAAAAATTGCCGAAATTGTAACAGAAGATATACGCACGGCAGAAGTATTTAAGAAAGTAGGTATTGATTTTTGCTGCGGTGGAAATCAGAACCTGGGTGAAGCTTGTAAGGAACATAATATCGACCTTGACGAATTAGAAATTTCGTTAGATACTATTGAGAACCACAATACTAATTCAGCGCATGATTATAAAACCTGGAATGTTGACTTTTTGTGTGATTATATTGTAAATACACATCATAAGACTGTTCTCAGGTTATTACCTCAAATAGTGGCTTATACTCAGAAAATTGCTGAAGTTCATGGGGCTAATCATCCTGAATTATTAGAAATTGAAGAACTCTTTGCACAAATCAATACAGAATTACTTCAACATCTCGATCACGAAGAAACTGTTCTGTTTCCTGCTATCAAAAAACAACTTCAAGCCAATGACGAGGAAGCCAAAGCAACTATTATATCTGAAATTGCCCGCATGACAGGCGAACACGAATTTGCTGGTGGTGCGATGGATCACATCAATAAAATAAGTAAAAATTACGCTGTTCCTGAGGATGGTTGCAATACTTACAGAGTGGCTTATAAACTGCTAGAAGAATTTGAAGATGATTTACATGTTCACGTTCATTTAGAGAATAATATTTTGTATCCCAAAGCATTAGTGTTAGCCAATCAAATTGTTTAGTATCATTTTTTTTTCAACTAAATATAAATTATTAACTAAAAATGCACAATGAAAGAAACATTAATTGACAAGTTCATGAGTAGAAAAGGTCTGACCACAGGCTTTTGGATTATCTCGCTCTTTATGGTTTCCATCTTGATTTATTACACTGCAAATTTGCAGAAAGAGGTTCCACCAATTCCTCAAACGGTAACATCGGTAAGTGGCGAAAAGCTATATACTTACGATGATGTAGTAGCTGGAAAAGGTTATTTTCAAGAATTTGACCTTCAAGACTGGGGAAGTTTATTAGGAATGGGTGCTTATATCGGACCCGATTTTACTACCGAAATGCTCCATTATCGTACAGAATATCTGTATGATTTTTACGGGCAAGAATTGTATAAGAAAAACAATGCTGACCTTACCGCAATTGAGCGTGGCGCAGTAAAGGAGCGTGTTAAGCAGGATGTGAAGCAACAAACAAAGTTACTTGAAGCAGGAACAGTTTACACGGATGCTTCTGCAGAGGCTTATCATCGCAATGTAATTTATATCACCAAAATGTTGGTTGAAGGTGATCCTCAGCGTGGTTTTGTAGGTGGAATTATCCATCCTGAAGAAGCCGTGAAAATTGCAGCTTTCTTCGATTGGTCCCAATTAGTTGCTTCAACGCTTCGTCCTGGAACTAATCGTACTTGGTCGAATAACTGGCCTAATGTGCCACAATTGGATCAGGGCGTAAGCTTTAATTCACACATTGTTTCGCTGTGGGAATTTTTGATTCTTTGGACATTGACCATTGTCGTTATTTTCTTATCATACGAGTATTTATTTAAACATGACCCTGATGATAAATTAGAGCCTGCCATAAAAATTACAAAACTTTTTCCTTCGCAGGTTAAATTGCTGAAATACATCCCTATTGTAGCTGGTTTGTTCTTGGTGCAAATGATAATTGGAGGATATTTATCGCATCTTTATACTGAACCTGATGCAAATTTTATAATCTCTCAAAAGCTTCTTCCTTTCAACGTTTTGCGTTCAATTCATACTCAATTAGCAATTCTGTGGGTAGCCGTGGGTTGGCTTGTTGGTGGCTTGTTGATTGCTCCTTGGGTGGCTAATAAAGACCATAAATATCCTTGGTTGGTTGATGTGCTTTGGGCTGCTTTGGTAGTGGTTGCAGTTGGTTCAATGATTGGTTTGTACATGGGCGCAACTGGACAATTACGCGAAAGCTGGTTCTGGTTTGGTAACGAAGGACGTGAACTGTTAAACTTAGCACGCGTTTGGGATATTGGGTTGTTAGTCGGACTTGTATTCTGGTTCTTGTTAGTGGTTTCGTTAATTCGCAAATCAGCCACAAATAATCCACTGGTAAGTACCATAATTTGGTCGGCATTTGCAATTGCCACTTTATATATAGCTGGTATGATGCCAGTTCACAAAATTATTCCAAACTTTACAGTTGACGATTATTATCGTTGGTGGGTAATCCATTTGTGGGTAGAGTTGACATTTGAGTTGTTTGCAGCTGGTGTTATTGCCTTCTTTACTGTTTCGTTGGGATTAATTTCCCATAAAGTAGCTGTTCGCACCATGATGTTTGAGTTGTTCTTAATCATGATGAGCGGTACATTGGGAATTGGACACCATTTGTGGTGGCAAGGTTTGGATGAATATTGGATTGCAATAGGTGGAATTTTCTCAGCGCTTGAGCCACTTCCATTGGCATTGATGATATTAGAAGCCATGAAAAACCAACGTGAGAAAAATAAAACTGGCAATGGATTCGAATTCAACACCGTATTTATGTGGTTAGCAGGTTCGGCTATTTTGAACTGGATTGGTGCTGGATTCTTAGGCATGGTAATTAACACACCAACTATCAGCTATTTTTCACACGGAACTTATCTCATTATGCCTCACGCACATGTGGCTTTATTGGGAGCGTTCGGATATATTTCAATTGCGTTTATTTATATGACCTCACGCACTAACTCCTTGGCAAAAGGCTTGGTCTGGGATGATAAACTAAGTAAATGGGGTTTTTGGATTCTAACAGCTGGAGCATTGTTATATGCCGTTCCAACATTTATAATTGGAATAGAACAAACCCGTATTGCACACGACTTGGGTTATTACTATACTCGTTTAAGAAGTGCTGTTGAACCAATGAAGTTCTGGATGTGGTCGAGACTTATCCCAGATTCAATGATGATAATTGGCGGATTTATAATCGTTTACGACTTAGTCCACAAAACATTTTTTGCAAAAAAGTTGAATCAATAAATTCAGCATTCTAAATATTTGTACAGGAGTATTGAATGCAATACTCCTGTATTTCTTTTTCTCTAAGTATTGATAATTTACAATTGTTTTAAAAGAAATAGTATAATAATGAGCGAATTACTAAATAACTCTAAGATTAGAAAAGACAAACTTAAAGCACTTTTGCTTAAAATTCATGATGGTGGTTCTGAGGAATCAGTTCGTAATGAATTGTTGCTCACTTTGAGTCAAATTCCTTATGGTGAAGTGGTTGAAGTTGAACAAGAACTTATTGCAGAAGGATTGCCCGAATCAGAAATCATGGATCTTTGCGATTCGCATTCGGCAGTACTCGAGGGTCGTGTAGATCTTTCGGCATTATTACCAGTTGCCGAAGGTCATCCAGTAGATGTTTTCCGTAAAGAAAACGATGAGATTAAAAAGTTGACGACTTCTATTTTTGATTTGATATCAGAAATGTATTATGGTAGCGACGAAGAATTGAATGCTAATGTTATAAAGCTGAGAGGATTATTCAACAATTTGTATGATGTGGATAAACATTATCAGCGTAAAGAATACCTACTTTTCCCATATTTGGAAAACAAAGGAATTACGGGACCTCCAAAAGTAATGTGGGGAAAACACGATGAAATTCGTGATTTAATCAAGGGAAGTATCGAAGTATTGCAGTCAGATGATATGATAAAAGATGAATTTCAAGCTGTTGCCGAAATTGTGTTAAGCGTTGCTGCCAAAGCTGCTCAGGATATGATTACCAAAGAAGATGAAATCCTATTCCCCATGTCATTGGATACTTTGAACGAAGAGGAATGGTACGAAATAAGCAAACAATCACTTGAAATTGGATATTGTTTGTACGATCCTCAGATAGATTGGAAACCTGAATGGGCTGAAAAACAATCCATCAATGAATCGCAAAAAAGTGGTAGCAACATTCAATTACCCAGTGGAAGCTTTTCAGCCGAAGAAATTATGGCTATTCTCAATACTTTGCCTCTCGATATGACTTTTGTGGATAAGGACGATAAAGTGAAGTATTTCTCGCAAGGTGCTGAGCGTATTTTCCAGCGTAACCGTGCAATTTTGAATCGTGATGTTCGTCATTGTCATCCTCCTGCAAGTGCCCATATTGTTGATAAAATTATTGACGATTTCAAATCTGGTAGACAAAACAGTGCTCCTTTTTGGATTAAAATGGGTCCAAAAATGATTCATATCGAATATTTTGCTCTTAGAAGTGAAAAAGGCGAATACTTAGGAACACTTGAAGTGTCCCAGAATATTGCCCCTTATCGCGAATTAGAAGGTGAGCAAAGAATATTGTCGTACAAATAAAGAGTAAACAGTAGACGCGTAGACAAGTAAACGAGTAAACAAATTACAAGTAGAAAAGCACAGACAAATTACAATTTAATAGTAAAAATAAGAGACGATACTAACTTAATTCCCCTTTTGGGATCTCCTGCTTTTGGCAGGGTTAGGGGTCGTTTCTAAAACACATTAATCATGATAAAAGAAGAACTAATAATAACTCCCAAAACCAAAGTTTTTGACATAATCACAACTTATCCTCAATTGGAAGAGATTTTGATAGCGTATGTCCCGACTTTTGAAAAACTTAAAAATCCAATATTACGCCGTACAGTTGCTAAAATAACAACATTGCAACAGGCTGCTCAAATCGGAAATGTAAGTGTTGTAGAATTAGTACATCATTTACGCGCAGAAATTGGTCAAACATCTGAGGATATTCAAGCCGAAGAGGGTCAATATATTTACAAGAAACCGAGTTGGTTCGATCCTGAAAAGCCTGTATATGAGTTTGATGTAAGCGAAATGCTTGCCAATGGCGAACATCCAGTGGCTCAGGTGATGGAAGATTTAAAGAAGTTGGGAGAAAATCAGATTTATAAGATGATTGCTCCTTTTCTTCCAATTCCATTAATTGATAAGGCTTCAGGGTTAGGATTTCTGCATTGGATTCATCAGGTAAATGACGAACTGTTTTATATTTATTTTGTGAAGTTTGGCAAGTAAATAGAAGTAGAAAGATAAAAGTTAAATGTTGAGAGTTTTTCGAGATTACTATATTGAATACACTAATATGTTCTATTTTTGTTTATCGTCAAACAAAATCCAGTAACCCTTTTTTATAACATGTCAGAATTTACGAATACATCAGAATTTAGAGCTGCTGAACTTGCAGCTTATATGCTTGGTTTGTTGCAAGGCCAAAACGGCTTGGAACTGATAGAGAAACACGAATTAAAAACTACAAAATTTATTCCTCACGATATTATCAATGCATTTGATATATTGATGGAGAAGGAAATAAGTATCGACGATTTAAAATTCGTGTCTAATAAATTGATTAATATTCTATATCAAACCTTGCTAACTTATCCTGCATTGAGTCCCGAAAAAGATTCAGTGTTGGATATCTTAACGCAGGATAATGTCATCGCCCTTGCAAAACTGAAAGATTCACGTGAAATTATCAAGGCAATCAATAAGAATCCAGCCCCTGAATTATGTGCTGAGTTAGCTAACCGATTTGAAGAAATTGAAAAGTTTGCATTGCATTATACGGTGATGGAAAATGTTGTATTTCCCTTATTGGAAACTCAATGGCCACAGCATCAATGCGTCAAGATTATGTGGTCGTTCCACGATGATATCAAACTGAATATCCGCAAAACGATAGAATTGTTGCGTCAGGAAGAACTTGATTTAAAGGAATTCAATAATATCGTTGGGCTTGTTTTCTTTAATCTCAATACTATTATTCTACGCGAAGAAAAGATTCTTTTCCCTATCATGTTGGAAACATTCAAAGCAGAAACTTTGCAAGAAATGTTAGCCCAGACTGCGGAAATCGGTTTAGCTTTTGCCATCATTAAACAACCAACAAGAACTCAAGAAAAGCAATTTTTCACTTCGGACGATCAGATACATTTGCCAACTGGAGTATTGTCGGTTGAACAGTTTAACTTGATATTTAATCATTTGCCTGTCGACATGACTTTTGTTGATGAAAATGATACAGTACGTTTCTTCTCCAATCCACCACATCGTATTTTCCCGCGCACAGCCGCCATTATAGGTCGGAAAGTTCAATTTTGTCATCCACCCGAAAGCGTACATGTGGTTGAAGATATTGTAAATGCTTTCCGTGCGGGTGAAAAAGATGTGGCTTCGTTCTGGATTCACATGGGACCAAAATTCGTCTTGATTCAGTATTTTGCAGTTCGTAATGCTGTCAAAGAATACAAAGGAACCTTGGAAGTTTCACAGGAAATCTCTGAAATTCAAAGCTTAACTGGCGATAGGAGGTTGTTGGACTGGTAGATTACAGATGCTTTAACTAATAAAATTGATTATGTATCGATGTCTTTATTGTTTTCTTTGCTTTGTATTCATCATATTGCTAAGTGCGTGTAATGAAAAAACAAAGCTTGAAGAGGGAAAATTCTTCCAAGCTAATTCTTTGACTAGGAACAATATAGATGCTGACACTATAATTGATAAGAATTATTTAACAGTTCCTGTGAATTATATTGGATTGTCTGTTTCCGATACAAGCTTATATAATTTAAAAAAGAGTAATAAACAATTAGACAAAGAAATTGAATTTGAAACAGATATAATAAACCATGAAATTGAATTACAGAAATTAGCGATACACAACCAGAAACTTATTATTACGCTTATTATCGTTCTGTTTGTATTGATTTTATTCAGCTTTTATTCTTATTTCAAATCAAGAGAGAGAAAAAGCAAACTGCGTAAATCTGAATACGAAACGAGAGTTTCTAGTATGCTTATTGAAGCTGGTCAAGTGGAACGAGCTCGCGTTGCAGGCTATTTACACGATAGTGTGAATCAAAAGTTGGCTGTAATTCAAATGTATCTTTCTACTATACAAGGTGAGGACGAAAAGCTTAAAGTAATTGGAAATTTAATCAACGAATCTATAAATGATGTGAGAAATATAACTCATAGTTTGTATGCATCTGAATTAGAAAATGGACTGATACCAGCTTTAACACAGCTATATCAACAAAATAACTTTGTGAATCCTAATGTGAAATTTGAGTTAATTATAGATAGAGACATAAAATTAATAAAATTAAAAAAAACTACATCATTAGTAATATTCAGATTAACTCAGGAAGTCACAAATAATGCCTTAAAACATGCTCATGCAACGAAACTTATAATACAATTGAGCCTTGAAAATCAATATATTATACTTAATATAAAAGATAATGGTGTTGGATTTGATGTACGAAGTAAGGACACTTTTGAAGGTATAGGTTTGAAAAATTTAATTAACAGAATAAAAAAAATAAATGGATTGGTTTCATTAACTTCAAATGCTACTAATGGAACAGAATATATTATTAGAATACCCTTATGAAATTAGAAGATGAAAAGTTAGTACAATTACTTATTGTTGATGATCATCAAATAGTTATTGATGGGATTAAAAGCATGTTGCAATCTCAATCAAAGTATGTGGTCGTAGCTGAAGCACTGACTGCTGAGGCTGCTTGGGAAATTATTGCTTCGGGAAGACTGCAAATCGACATCCTGATTACAGACATTTCAATGGGTAATAAAAATGGCATTGATCTTTGTTTACAGGTGAAGACATTCAATAATGAAATGAAAGTAATGATACTTTCGATGTACAATGATATTGAATTTGTTAAACGAGCATTAGATTGTGAGGCTGATGGTTATGTTTTGAAAAATAGCGGGCAAAAGGAGTTTATTAAAGCATTGGATATCATATCAGAAAATGGAGCTTTTTATTCCTACGAGATTATTCCTTTATTATACAAAGAACTGAATAAAGCAGAAATTATACCTATAAAAGTCTTATTAACACAACGTGAGAAAGAGGTTTTAGACCTAATTTTACAAGAGATGACAAGCAAGGAAATTGCAGAAAAACTCTTTATAAGTAAGCAAACTGTTGATAGCCATCGTATTAATATTATGGAAAAAACTGCTTGTAAATCCATAGTGGGATTAATCAAGTTTGCCATCAGGCAAGGTTATTTAGAAATTAATTAGTTGAATATAATTCCATTAAAAGCAAAATATCCATATTTATATGGATATTTTTTTGTTTAAATTACTTTTACTTTGCAAAATACTATCATCTTTTCGAGATTTAAACTCAAAGTCAGTTAAGATTTTCAACAGAAAATTACTCCTCAATAAGTATCTGAAACAAAAAACATTATATTCTAAAAAATAAGGATATTCAATAATTAAAAAGATGTTAAACTTTAAATTCAGAATACTTTAAATCTCAATATAGCACTAACAATAAATTCACGTAAAAAGAAGTACAACATGAAGACAAATTACCCAGGGTCTGAAATTCTCTCCCAAAAACTATTTTCTTCTCGCAGTTTGATTTTTTTAGATCTCCAAACAAGCCTTTCCTCAAAATTTATAAAAAGAGATAAATACTTTAGCAAATCAGGAATATTAGTATCCGCATTAATTCTTTGCATACTCAGCATTGCTAAAGTGAATGCACAATGGATAAAAGTAACTTCAGGCAGTATGAATACACTTTTTGCTAACGGTTCTACTATCCTCGCAGGAATGAACGGTAGTTTAATTTTGGGAGCAAATTCAGGAACAAGTTGGTATGGACCCGCTACTCCAGGAATGCCTTCTGGCATTGATGTTAGAGCTATTAATGCTAATTCCAATTATGTTTTTGTAGGAAGTCATCAAAGCGGACTTTTTCGTTGTGTAAATGATGGTAATTATAGCAGTTGGACGAATGTTTTGGCAGGAGGCTTTTGGTCCCTTCTTGTGAATGGATCAGAAATATTTGCTGGATCTATTGGTGCTGGCGTTTATCATTCCACCGACAATGGAAATAACTGGACATCATCAGTTCTTGGTATGGAATCCTACCCTTATCCTTATGCTCTTACCTCTAAAGGCACATCGATTTTTGCTGGGATGTATGCTGGAAATGGTATTGCCAATTTTCCAAATGCGGGTGTCTATCGGTCAGATGATAACGGAGCGACTTGGACTCAAAAGGTTAATGGTTTAACCAACCATGATGTTTTTTCATTGGCAGTGAAAGGTAATTTCATTTTCGCAGGAACAAACGGTGGAATTTTCCGTTCTGCTGACAATGGTGAGACCTGGACTTTTCTGGCAGGAGGTTCTGTACATTCCATCAAAGTTGTTTGTGATGCTGATATTTATGTCGCACTGTTGAATAATGGAGGAGTTAGTCGTTCATCAGATAACGGGGCTACTTGGACAGGGTACAATACAGGAAATGAATGGTATTCTCCAGCATCAACATCACTTGCCTTCAGTGGGCCAAATATATTTGTGGGAACGCTGGGTTGGGGAGTACAAAAAGCAAATATTGGTGATTGTCCGGTCACCATGGCTTCTATTTGCGGAGCTAAGTTTAATGATTTGAATGGAAATGCGAATTTGGATAGTGGAGAACCGAGATTAGCTGGTTGGGAAATCCAATTATCATACAATCAGGCTTCAGGACCAGTAGTTTTAAAAGACACGACAGATATTAATGGAGATTATTGCTTCAACAATTTACAACCCGGAATAACTTACACAGTGTCCGAAGTTAATCAACCTGGTTGGACTCAAACCTTCCCCGCAGCACCTTATAACACTTATACTGTAACTGCATTAGCGGCTCAAAACTATACAATGTTTTTTGGGAATAAGGCTGATACTCCAGCTTCTATTTGCGGAGCTAAGTTTAATGATTTGAATGGAAATGCTGATTTAGATAGTGGAGAACCAAGATTAGCTGGTTGGGAAATCCAATTATCATACAATCAGGCTTCAGGACCAGTAGTTTTAAAAGACACGACAGATATTAATGGGGATTATTGTTTCAACAATTTACAACCCGGAATAACTTACACAGTGTCCGAAGTTAATCAACCTGGTTGGACTCAAACCTTCCCTGCAGCACCTTACAATACTTATACTGTAACGGCTTTAGCAGCTCAAAACTACACTATGTTTTTTGGGAATAAGGCTGACCCAATACCTGCTACAATTTGTGGTGCAAAATTCAATGATTTGAATGGAAATGCAAATTTGGATAGTGGAGAACCGAGATTAGCTGGTTGGGTAATTCAATTATCCTACAGTCAGGCAAATGGGTCAGTAGTTTTAAAAGATACTACGGATGCTAATGGTAATTATTGTTTCAATAATTTGCAACCAGGTATCACTTACACAGTGTCTGAAGTTAACCAATCAGGTTGGACTCAAACTTTCCCTGCAGCGCCTTACAATACTTATACTGTAACGGCTTTAGCAGCTCAAAACTATACAATGTTTTTTGGAAATAAACAAGCATCAACTAATACATAGGAATTCGTGCGGTCGAGGAACGAGACCCAGCATGAAGTCCCTGTTGAGCTACATTCCCCTTGCAGAGACTTCATTCAACGAGCGTGGAACAGAAAAAGAAGTAGAATTAGGGTGAAAATGCCACTATGGAG